>JBDSNQ010000115.1:0-4108 GCA_039915275.1 Sphingomicrobium sp. | reverse complement strand
ATAGAGCGCCTTGCTGTTGGCGTCCTCGAGCGCTTTCTCCAATTCCGCGAAACGGTCGTGCTCGGCGAGCTCAGGCGAAGCCGCGGCGGTCTGCTTGCGAATCTCCTCCGCTTCGTCGTGCAGTTCTTCGTCGCCGTTCATCGTCATGCCATCAATCTCGTTAGGGCTTTCGCTGTAAAATCTACCATGGGGACCACCCGCGCGTAGTTCAACCGCGTCGGGCCGATCACGCCGACAACGCCGACAACCTGCCCCTGGCTCCCGCGATAAGGCGCGGCGATCACCGACGAGCCCGACAAAGCGAACATCCGATTCTCCGAGCCGATGAAAATGCGGCAGCCCGGGGCGTCGCGCGCGCCTTCGAGCAGCCGCGCGATTTCCTGCCGGTCCTCGAGCTCGTCGAGCAGCCGCCGCACGCGCTCCAGATCCTCGCCGGAGCGTTCGTCGATCAAATTGGCCTGGCCGCGCACGATCAGCACCGGGCGCCGCGCATGGTCCTCGCTCCACGCCGCCAATCCCGAGGCGATCAGCTCGGTCGCGGCCAGGTCGAGCGCTTCCTTGCGCTGGCTGATCTCCTTACGCAGGACGGCCTCGGCTTCGCCCAGCGTCATGCCAGACAGCCGCGCATTGACGAAATTGGCGACCTCGTTGAGCGCCGCGGCGCCGGTCCCGGGATCGACCGGAACAACCCGGTTCTCGACGCTGCCGTCCACTCCGACCAATACCGCCAGCGCGCGGCCCGGGTCCAGAGCCATGAAACTCAATTGCTTGAGCCGCATCTCGCGTTTCGGCGCCATCACCACCCCCGCGCACGATGACAGACCGGACAGCGCCGACGAAGCCGCCGCCAGCGCCTGCTCGATCGGCTGATCGCGGTCCATTTGCGCCTCGATCGCCGCTTGCTCGCGGGCGTCGGGAAGCGACGTCTGCATGATGCCATCGACGAATAGCCTCAATCCACTTTCGGTCGGCACTCGCCCGGCCGACGTATGCGGATGGCTCAATAGCCCGCGCTCCTCCAATTCCTGCATGACGCCGCGGATCGACGCCGGCGACAGGCTGATGGTCCCCGCCAAGGCTTTGGACCCGACCGGGTGGCCCCGCTCCAGGTACGCCTCGACCACCAGCCCGAAGATCGAGCGCATGCGGTCGCTAAGTTCGCTGATTGGCTGGTTCATTGTCATCCCGCATCTAGGATTGCCTCGCCGCCCGGTCTAGTGACCAGCCGCAACCCGTCTTAACCCGAGGAGTCTTTGAATGCGCCCCAGCGGACGCACCCCCGATCAAATGCGCGAGATCAGCTTCGAGCCCGGCTTCACCATCCATGCCGAAGGCTCATGCCTGGTCAGCTTCGGCGACACCCGCGTGCTGGTCACCGCTTCGATTGAGGAGAAAGTCCCGCCGTTCCTGCGCGGCAAGGGCCAGGGCTGGGTCACCGCCGAATATGGCATGCTGCCCCGCGCCACCCACACCCGCGGCAATCGCGAGGCGGCCAAGGGCAAGCAATCGGGCCGAACTCAGGAGATCCAGCGGCTGATCGGGCGCTCATTGCGCGCCGTGGTCGATTTGAAAGCGCTCGGCGAGCGCCAGATCATCGTCGATTGCGACGTCATCCAGGCCGACGGCGGCACTCGCACCGCGGCCATATCCGGCGCCTGGGTCGCCTTGCGCATCGCGGTCGACAAATTGCTCGCCGCCAAGACCATCGCCGCCGACCCGATTCGGACCCAGGTCGCCGCGGTCAGCTGCGGCATCCACAACGGCGGCGCGGTCCTCGACCTCGATTATATCGAGGATTCGACCGCCGGCAGCGACGGCAATTTCGTGCTGACCGCCGACGGCGCGATCGTTGAGGCGCAATTGACCGCGGAGGGTGAGACGTTCGACGAGGAAGGGCTGTTGAGGCTGCTCCGTCTCGCCCGCATCGGTTGTTCGCAGATTTTCGAGGCGCAGTTGAAGGCGGTCGGCCGGTGAGGCCGATCGGCGAGAAGCTGGTCATCGCGACCCACAATCCGGGCAAATTGCGCGAGATCGCGGCGCTGATCGAACCGCTCGGCATCGCCTGCGTCAGCGCCGCCGAGCTTGGTCTCCCCGAGCCCGAGGAAATCGGCAACACCTTCGTCGACAATGCTGATTTGAAAGCGCGCGAGGCTGCCGATTTGTCGGGCCTGCCCGCGCTCGCCGACGACAGCGGCCTCAGCGTCGATGCGCTGCATGGCCTGCCCGGCATCTTCTCGGCGCGCTGGGCCGAGGACGAAGCTGGAACACGCGATTTCCACCGCGCCATGGAGCGCATCTGGCGCGAGGTCGAGGCCGCCGGGTCCGATGCCGGCCACGACGCCCATTTCACCTGCGCTTTGTCGCTGGCGTGGCCCAACGACGGCCAGGCCGAGGCATTCGAAGGGCGGGTCGACGGCACATTGGAGTGGCCACCGCGCGGCGACCAGGGCTTCGGCTACGACCCGATGTTCGTGCCGATCGGTTATGACCAGACCTTCGGTGAGATGGACCCCGCCGACAAGCACCGCATCAGCCACCGCGCCAAAGCGTTCGAGAAACTAGTCGCGGCCTTGCGCTAGCTGAAAGCCGTCCTTGTTGCCGGACGGCGAATAACGGCAGACGAAATAATCGGTGGTCGCGCTTGACGCGAGCCCGCACCCGACGCTGGTCGTGGTCGGCCAGACGATCTGGGTGTAATGGCCAACGTCCTGCCACGCGCCGGTCCGGCTATTATCGGGAAAGACGCCAGCCCGGAAATGCTGCGCTTCGCCGACCATCACCCCCATCATAACATCGTAGGAAAACAGGCCGCGCTGGCCGCGCCACAGATTCTCGCCCGCGGTCTTGCGCCGTCCGGGCGACTGGTCATGGCCATAGATGCCCGTCCGCGCCATATATTGCGCGTAACCCGTCGCTTCGCCGGCCAGCTGGTCGTTCCATACCAGCGGCGCAACGCCAAAACGGGACCGCGCCTGGTTATGCGTGTTGAGCACCGTCTGGCGGAGCAAAGTCTCGCCGCGGTCCGCCGGAGCCGGCCAATTGGGGCTCGGCAGCGCGGCCGCGAACAGCGGCGCCGCGGTCATCGACGCGATCAGCACGGCCAGGGCGAATGCTCGCTTCATATGCGGCATTTTTGCGCCACCAGCGGTTAACAAGCCGGCGGTCCGATTTGGTAAACGCCGGCGCAACGGCATAAGGCCGCGCATTATGGCCACCCTCGCTCTCGACCAGCCGCTGAACCAGGCTCAGGCGGCGGAGCCGCTGGCGCTCTACGTCCATTGGCCGTTTTGCGTCTCGAAATGCCCCTATTGCGACTTCAACAGCCATGTTCGCGCCGCCATCGACCAGGACCAGTGGCGCGACGCCTTGCTCGCCGATCTCGCTTATGAGGCGCGGCTCCTGCCCAGCCGCCGCCTGGCCTCGATATTCTTCGGTGGCGGCATGCCATCGCTGATGGAGCCCGCCACCGTCGCGGCGCTGATCGGCGCGGCGCGTGAGCATTGGCCAGCGGCCTACGACCTCGAGATCACGCTCGAAGCCAACCCCAATTCGGTCGAGGCGGCGCGCTTCGCCGATCTCGCCGCCGCCGGCGTCAACCGCCTGTCGCTCGGCCTGCAGAGCTTCGACGACGCCAGCCTGGCGTTCCTCGGCCGTGCCCATTCGGCGCGCGAGGGATTGGACGCGCTGGCCATCGCCCAAAGCCATTTCCCGCGCGTCAGCTTCGACCTCATTTATGCGCTGCCCGGCGATAGCGAGGCCAGTTGGGCCGCGACCCTCGACCGGGCGCTTGGCCTCGGCACCAGCCATTTGTCGCTCTATCAATTGACGATCGAGCCCGGCACGCAATTCGCCGCACAGGAAGCGGTCGGCAAGCTCGCCGAAATCGACCCCGACTGCGCCGCCGTCCTCTATGAACTGACCGGCGAGCGCACCGCCGCCGCCGGCTTGCCTGCCTATGAAGTCAGCAACCATGCGGCGCCCGGCGAGGAGAGCCGCCACAACCTCGCATACTGGCGCTACGGCGATTATGCAGGTGTCGGCCCGGGCGCCCACGGCCGCCGCCTGGGCCAGCGCACCGTCCGCCATCGCAAGCCCGAGAATTTTCTCG
>JBDSNQ010000046.1:0-3093 GCA_039915275.1 Sphingomicrobium sp. | reverse complement strand
CGACGGGAAGCTCTCGATCGGCGAGACGAACTGGATGCCGGCGTTATTGACCAGCACGTCGGGCGGGCCGAGTTCGGCGGCGCAGCGGGTCATCATGGAGGCGATGGCGGCGGGATCGGCGAGGTCGGCGCCGTCGTGGAGCGCGCCGAGCTCCTTGCATAGCTTGTGGATCTCGGCGGCATCGCCGAAGCCGTTGAGCATCACTTTCGCGCCCTCGGCGGCGAACGCCCGGGCACTGGCGAGGCCGATGCCCGAGGTCGATCCGGTAATTAGCGCAACTTTGCCTTGAAGAATCATGTGCGGCCTCCGACCGCGCTAGTCGCCGCCGCAGCCGCAGTTTGCAACTGGCACGGCGTTTCGCGCATTACGGCCAGGCAAGAGGAGGCGGCATCATGCGTTTGGGCGACGAAGGCAGCGGCAATTTCGAGGACCGGACCGGTCAGAGCGGGTTCGGCGGCGGCGGCGGTAACATGCTCGGCTGCCTGTTGCCGTTCGTCTTGAGCCGCTTCGGCATCGTCGGCGTGCTGGTGCTGCTGCTCGGTTATTGCGCGCTGACCTCGTTGGGCGGCGGCGGCATTCTCAGTGGCGGCAGCAGCGGTGCCGGACCGGCGGCGAGCAGCGTGTCGAACCTCAGCCCCGAAGACAAGAAAACGCTGACCACTGTCCTGGCCTCGACCGAGAAAGTGTGGGGCGACATTCTCGCCAAGAATGGCAAGCAGTACACGCCGACCACTTTGATCGCTTATTCGAACGCCAACCAGTCGGGCTGCGGCGCGGCGCAGGCGGCGATGGGGCCATTCTATTGCCCGACCGACAAGGACATTTACATCGACCCGGCGTTCTTCACCGAATTGAGGTCGCGCTTCAACGCGCCGGGCGACTTCCCCCAGGCCTATGTCATCGCCCATGAAGTCGGTCACCACATCCAGGACCTCGAAGGGCGGCTCGACCAGGCGTCTTCCGCGCAGGCCCAGGCTAGCCGCGCCGACGGCAATGCCATCCAGGTCGGCATCGAGCTCCAGGCCGATTGCTACGCTGGGGTCTGGGCGGCCAACGCCAAGGCGCCGGACGGGACGCCCGCGCTCGAGCCCGGCGACGTCGAGGAAGGCATGAAGGCGGCGGAGGCGATCGGCGACGATACACTGCAGCAGGAAGCGCGGGGCCGGGTGTCGCCCGAGAGCTTCACCCACGGTTCGGCGGCGCAACGGATGGCGGCGCTGCGCACCGGCCTCCAGTCCGGCAATCCGGCGGCGTGTAAGTTTAATTGAAAGAGACCCTCACCCCAACCCTCTCCCGCGCGCGGGAGAGGGAGGAGGAGCGCAGCGACGGAGGGTGAGGGTCCTTAAACCCTGATCAGCATCTTGCCGGTGTTGGCGCCCGAGAACAGGCCGAGGAAGGCTTCGGGCATGCGCTCGAGGCCGTCGACCACGGTGTCGCGCGACTTGACCTGGCCGCTCGCGATCCAGCCGCCCATGTCGCGATAGAATTCGCCCAGCCGCGGCAGATAATCGGTGTAGATGAAGCCCTGCAGCCGGATGCGCATGGCGATGATCCGCATGATGTAGCGCAAGCTGGCCGGCTGGCCGTTGTTGTAGCTGTCGATCATCCCGCAAATCGCAAAGCGCGCGTCGCGGCGGGCGAGCGCGAGCGCGGCATCGAGATGGTCGCCGCCGACATTGTCGAAATATACGTCGATGCCATCGGGTGCGGCGGCGGCGAGCGACTTGACCAGCGGGCCTTCAGAATAATCGATCGCCGCGTCGGCGCCCAAGGAGCAGATGAAATCGCACTTCTCGGGCCCCTTGGCCGAACCGATCACGGTCATGCCCTTGGCCTTGGCGATCTGGACCACCGCCGATCCGACCGCCCCGGCGGCGGCCGAGACGAAGACAATGTCGCCTTCCTTGGCCGAGGCGGCGTCAAGCAGGCCGAAGTAAGCCGTGCCGCCGGTCAGCCCGAGATTGCCGAGGAACGCCTGCGGCTCGACGCCGAGATCGGGAAGCTTGTTTAATGCGGCCGCGGGCAGCACCGCCTCGTCGCGCCATCCGGCCATGTGGACGACAAGGTCGCCGAGCTGGAATGCGTCGGACCTGGACTCGACCACTTCGCCGACCGCGCCGCCCTCCATCGGGGCGCCGATCGCGAACGGCGGGACGTAGCTCTTCACGTCGTTCATCCGCCCGCGCATGTAGGGATCGACCGACAGCCAGCGATTGGCGATGCGGACCATGCCGTCGTCGAGGCTGGGCAGGTCGAGCGGCGCCAGTGCGAAATTGTCGGCGGTCGGGGTCCCTTGCGGGCGGCTCTTCAAATGCCAGGCGCGGGCCATGGGCAAGTCCTCCTAGAGCGCCGCTAGACCGGTTGCCGAGCACAATTGCAAGCGGCGGAAAGCGCGGCTATCTGAGCCACTTCGCGAACCGCCCGAACCCATCGGGCCGATGCCGTTTGGCTGGGCGCGGGGCTGTAGCTCAGATGGGAGAGCGCTGCAATCGCACTGCAGAGGTCAGGAGTTCGATCCTCCTCAGCTCCACCAGCCTTTTCCGAGCATCATTCAGTGAAGTCTCGCCGGGTATTTTGGTGCTCAGCTGGAGCCTCGACACAACCGCGACCCGCCCCCTACTCAGAGGCAAATTGCAAGTTTTTCGGACGAGTCTTTTTTACATGACGGTGGACCATGCGCGCGCGCGCGCGGGAGTCGAGTTAGAAAGTCCGTAAAACCAAATAGTTAGCCGAAATCTGACAGTGAGCCGGCGATCGCTGCGGGTATCACGCCCAAACTCAGCCGACGCCGACCTGATCGCCTCTCTGTCCGGTCCGATCTGGCGCAGGCCGGACGGCTTGCAGGTGATGTAATCAGGACCGCTTCGCACCCACGCTGGTCGTTACTTTCGCTTCGCGCTTTCCCCGAAGCGGACGATTGTTCACCCCCGAGGCTAGCGTCCGCTTTGGGTCGAAAGCAGATATTCGGCGGGCTATTGACTCCCAACCAGGGCCGACAGAGCTTTCCCTCAGGGGGTCGGTATGATGCCAACACTTGCCAAGCCGTTCATTGCCGTGATCCTGTTGGTTGCCGCGTCACCAGTCACTGCTGCT
>JBDSNQ010000109.1:0-3579 GCA_039915275.1 Sphingomicrobium sp. | reverse complement strand
CCGCATAGCCGCCGTAGGACCAGCCGACGATGGCGATGCGCTTGGGATCGGCGATACCCTGTGATGCCAGCCAGCGCGCCGCGGCGGAGACGTCGCCGATCGAGGTGCGCCAGCTTTGAAATCCGTTTTTTACCAGCCACGCATCGCCAAAGCCGGCAGATCCGCGATAGTTCGGCTGGATCACGGCATAGCCGCGCGCCGCGAGGAATTGCTCTATCCAGTCGAAGTTCCATTCGTCGCGGGAGCTTGGCCCCCCGTGGGGAAGGACGACCGCCGGCAGTCCCTTGCCGGTCGATCCGGGGGGGAGCGTAAGATAGGCGGGAACCAGGGTTCCGTCTGCGGCCGCATATTGCACCGACTTCACACTTGCCAGTGTGCGGCCTTCGAGTTCGCGACGGGCGAGGACGATCTCGCCCAATGATTTCTTGCCCTTGTCGAAAACATAATAGCGCCCGGCGTCGCTGTCGCTGCCGGCAAACAGCAAGAGCTTCTGGCCATCGTCGCTGGCATTGATGAATGTAACCAGCGGCAAATGGGGCAGCGCTTTCGACAGCGACGCCGCGAGCTTGGTAAATTCAGCGTCGAAATAGACCGTGTGCCGCTGGTCGTCGGCAAAAGTGTAGCCGATCACTTTCTGGCCGTCACCGATCCGGATGACGCCATCGATGTCTACCTTGGGATTGGAGGCAACCAGTTCCCTGGTCAGCGAGCTGTCGAGCTTGATCCGGTAAAGCGCCCAACGGCCGTCGAGCTTTTGCAGGGCATAGAGCGAATCGATGGTCCCATCGACCGCTAGAGGAGCGAATTCGTCGTCCTGGAAACCGACCAGCGATTCCCAATTGTCCGAGCCGGAAGCACGATATTCGTAACGGGTGCGTCCAGTGAGCAGGTCCAGATTGTCGTTTTGCCGGAAGTACCTGATGCGCACATGACCAAGGCCGTCGCTCATAAAGCCGCTGGCCTTCCCGGGGCGCTCGACGACATCGGCCTTGAGCGTGCGAATATTCAGTCGCACGACCCCGAGCCCATCGGCGCTCTGCACCCGGCGGCCGGCGCTCTCATTCTCTTCCGGAATGAAGTCGCGGGTCATCAGGACCGTTTCTTCGCTGTCTGCGACCGGCCGCCAATCGATCACCGTTCCGTCAAACTGGCGAGTGCGGACGTCGGTGACTGATCCGCGCTTGCCCAGCATTTTGACGTCGCTGCCGTCGGTATTGAACGCGATGGTCCGGCCGAACGTGACCAGCACCCCCGCGCTTGGGACAATCGAGTAGAGTTTGCAGACCAGGCGCTGGTTGGTGGCGAACTTGCACCAAGACAGCTTCTCCGGATTGCCGGTCGACGGCAGAATCGGCTTGGCCGTGCGGGTCGTAAGGTCGGCGACGAAGACCACGGAGGACGGTCCCGGGCCGGGTCCAATATAGACAACCTTCGTCCCGTCGGGCGAAAGATCGATGTCCTTGATCGTTTCGCGCGAGCCAAAGGCCTGCGCATCGACCGCCAGCGGGCGGACCTCGGCCATCGCCGGCACGGCGAAGACCGACAGCGCGACCGACGCGCCGCCAAAGTGCAATATTGATCGAAACATGAACCCCCCATTCCGGCCAGTGCATCATGGCGGTTTGACTTGGAAACTCAAGCGGATGCTTGGCCTTGTCCGTTGCCGCTGTTAGGCGGCGAAACGATGACCCCGCCGCAACCCCCTCTCCCCGAATGGGCGCCGCATGAGGCGGTGTGGATCGGTTTTCCGAGCGATCCCGAACTGTGGCTGGCGGACTTGAAGGAAGCCGAGCGCGAAGTGGCGGCGTTTGCGGCGGCGGTCCACGCCGGCGGCAAGGGCGAGGCGGTGTGGCTGGTCGCGGCGCATGAAAAGGCTGCGGCAGCGGCGCGCGCGTTGGCCCCGTTCGCGCTGGTGATTGTCGAGCCGTTCGGCGACATCTGGTTGCGCGATACCGGGCCGATCGTCTGCGGCTCGGGTAAAGCACGCCGCGCCGCCGGCTTCGGTTTCAACGGCTGGGGCGGGAAATATGAGCTGGCGGGCGACGAGGACATCGGCAAGCGCCTCGCCGCAACGGCCGGCCTGCCTTACGCCAAGGCCGATTGGGTAGTTGAGGGCGGCGCCATCGACCAGGACGGCAGCGGCACCGTGCTCACCACCGAACAATGCCTGCTTAATCCCAACCGCAACCCGGGCCTGACGCGCGAAGACGTCGAGCAGAGGCTGGAGCGCGACCTCGGCTTCGAGCGCGTCGTGTGGCTCGGCGAGGGGTTGGCCAACGACCACACCGACGGCCACGTCGATAATCTCGCGCGGTTCGTCGCGCCTGGCCGGGTGGCGATCCCGAACCTCGGCTATGACGACCCCAACGAAGCGGTCTTTCGCGACGCCGCGCGGCGGTTGCGCTCGGCGCGGCTCGACGTCGTCACTCTGCCCTCGCCCGGCCGCATCACCGGCGTCGGCGGCGAGATCGTTCCGGCGAGCTATATGAATTTCTACATCGGCAATGCAGTTGTCGTCGTGCCGCAATATGGCGCCGCCAACGACAAAGGCGCGGTGACCGTCGTCCAGGCCTTGTTCCCGGATCGCAAGGCCGTGGGCCTTCGCGCCGACCATATCCTGACCGGCGGCGGCAGCTTCCATTGCATCAGCCAGCAGGTGCCGGCGTAAGTTCAGGAATCCGTTCCTCCCGAGCGAAGTCGAAGGCCGTGTCTCGACTTCGCTCGACACGAACGGTTTGGGTGAATTGCCTTTCGTGATTATGTGCCGCCCATGACCAAGCTCACCGTCGCCGCGCTGCAGCTCGCTTTTGGCGGGGATAGCGACGCCAACATCGCCGCGGTGTCCGACCTGGCGCGCGAGGCCGCGGCCAAAGGCGCCGAGGTCGTGCTCCCGCCCGAACTGTTCGAAGGCCCCTATTTCTGCCGGACCGAGGATGAGACGCAGTTCGCCAAAGCGCGCGCGGTGGCCGAGCATCCGTCAGTGCTGGCGATGCAGGCACTCGCCGCCGAATTGAAAATCTGGATCCCGACCAGCTTCTTCGAGGCCGACGGGCCGCATTTCTACAACAGCCTGGCCATGGTCGGACCCGACGGCAAGGTCGCCGGCGTCTATAGGAAGAGCCACATCCCCGACGGCCCGGGCTATCAGGAGAAATTCTATTTCCGCCCCGGCAATAGTGGTTTCAAGGTGTGGGGCGGCCCGCACCGCACCACGCTCGGCGTCGGCGTGTGCTGGGACCAATGGTACCCCGAAACCGCGCGCTCGATGATGCTGATGGGCGCCGACATCCTGTTCTACCCGACCGCAATCGGCACCGAGCCGCACGACCCCGACCTCGACACCTCGCGGTTGTGGCGGCGGGCGATGATCGGCCACGCGGTGTCGAACGTCGTCCCCATCGTCGCCGCCAACCGCATCGGCGTGGAAGGCGACCAGCGTTTCTACGGCCACAGTTTCATCTGCGACGAACGCGGCGACATCCTCGCCGAGTTCGGAGCGGAGGAAACGGGCGTGCTGGTGGCAACACTCGACCTAGCGGCGGCCAAAAAACACCGCGCCGCCTTCGGCTTCTTCAGGGA
>JBDSNQ010000062.1:0-18169 GCA_039915275.1 Sphingomicrobium sp. | reverse complement strand
GGCGGTGGTCTGGCTGACCCGCAGCGCGCGACTGGCGGCAAGCGTGCTTCCGCCGCGGGCGACGGCGAGGAAATATCTGAGGTCGTTCCAGTCGAGCATCGCATTCCCTCTGCAATCCGGCCGTTCTGCAATATTGCAGAACGGGTGCGCAACATCGTTGCTCACATTAGTTGCGATTTGGGACTAGTTGAATGGTCGCGCCGGAAATTTCCGGCCCTCTCAAAGGGGAAACGACCATGAAAGCCATCACAATCATCTTGACCGCATTCGCCATCACCACCGGCGTGATCAAGGCCGCGCCCGCCCTGGCGCAGGAGCCAGCCGCGGTGAACGTCAGCCTGGTGCGGACCGCCGACCTCGACCTTGGCAGCAGCGATGGACAGCACCGGCTCGATCAGCGCCTCGCCAGTGCCGCCCGCGAAGTGTGCGGAACGGCGTCGGACGTCGATCTCGATGGCAAGAATCAGGTCCGCAAGTGCCGCGACGCAACGCTCGTCAAGGCCAAGGGCCAGCGCGAAGCAGCTCTCGCCGCCGCGGCGCGTGGCGCAACCATCGCGGTCACCGCCAGCCGCTAAACCACTCTTGTCCGCGCGATGCAGCCGCTTTAGCCTTGGTTCATGATCGAGGCGAAAGGCGGCTGTCATTGTCGAGCGGTGCGGTTCACGGCCGCGCTGCCGGACCCGCCGGTGCCGGCGCTCGACTGCAATTGCTCGATCTGCCGCATGACCGGTTTCATCCACATCATGGTGCCGCACGGCGATTTCGTGCTCGAACAGGGTGCCGAGGCGCTGACCAGCTATCGCTTCGGGACCGGCGCCGCCGAGCATCTGTTTTGCGCGCATTGCGGGGTGAAGAGCTACTACCAGCCGCGCTCGCACCCGAAGGCGTGGAGCGTCAACGCCAATTGCCTCGATGATCCGCTGGAGCTGATCGTCGAGCGGTTCGACGGGCAGAACTGGGAGCAAGCCGTGCAAGACCTCAACCGTTCGGGCTGAGCCCGTCGAAGCCCTGCACTGCCCCATCGGAAGAAAGGGCAGTCCCTCGACAAGCTCGGGACGAACGGAGATAGGTTCTCCATGCACCGCCCGCTTCGCCTGACGCTCGACCGAGCCGCGCTCCAGCAGAATTGGCGCTGGCTCAAGGAGCGGGCCGGCACCGCCTGCGGCGCGGCGGTTAAGGCGGACGGTTATGGAATTGGTGCGCGACCGGCGTTGGCGGCGCTGTTCGAAGCCGGTTGTCGCGATTTCTTCGTATCGTCCTGGGCCGAAGCGGACGAACTTGGGCCGGTGCCCGAGGGCGCCAGCCTGGTCGTGCTGCATGGGGTTGGGCCGGACGATGTCGAAGCTGCGCTGAGTTCAAGCGCCCGGCCGACGCTCAACAGCGTCGAGCAGGTGATACGGTGGAACGAAATTGCGCCGGGGCGGCCGTGCGATGTGATGATCGACACCGGCATCAACCGGCTCGGGCTGCGGCCGGACGAGATCGGTGCGGTCGACGGGCTGGCGATCGACACGCTGATGAGCCATCTCGCCTGCGCCGACGAGGACCATCCGCTTAATGCGATGCAGCTGAAGCAATTTCGCGAGGTCGCCGCGGCAGTGCCGGCCAAGCGCTACAGCCTCGCCAATTCCGCCGGGATTTGCCTTGGGCGTGATTACAGCTTCGATCTCGTCCGGCCGGGGCTGGCGCTGTACGGCGGCGTGCCGCGGCGCGAGGCCGAGGGCAACATCCGCCCGGTCGCCCATGTCGAAGCGCAAATCGTCCAGCGCCGCACGATCCGCGCCGGCGAAAGCTGCGGCTATGGCGCGACCTTTGTCGCCGAGGCCGACACCGAGGCGGCGATCCTCAACATCGGTTATGCCGACGGCTATTTGCGCGGTTTCTCGTCGCGGGGGAGCGCGTTCGCCGGGGAGTTCGCGTTGCCCGTGTTGGGGCGGGTGTCGATGGATTTGGTCGCCATCGACTGCGACGCGGCGCCGCAGCTCAAGGAAGGCGATTGGGTTGAGGTGGATTATGATTTGCCAACCGCGTCGGCGCAGTCGGGCTTGTCGCAATATGAATTGCTGACGACTCTAGGCGACCGCTTCGAGCGGCGGTGGCGCTGAGCTTTTCGGCGCAGGGGTCTTGGGCTGAAAGCGGCACAAGTCGGGGACCGGGCAGCGCCAGCATTCGGGTTTGCGCGCTTTGCAGATGTAGCGGCCGTGCAAAATCAGCCAGTGGTGCGCGTCGCGGCGGAACGGCTGCGGGACGAGCTTGTCGAGCTTGAGTTCGATCTCGAGCGGGGTCTTGCCGGGGGCGAGATCGGTGCGGTTACCGACGCGGAAGATGTGGGTGTCGACGGCAAACGTCTCCTGCCCAAAGGCGGTATTGAGCACGACGTTGGCGGTCTTGCTGCCGACTCCGGGGAGGGTTTCGAGCTCATCGCGGGTGCGCGGCACCTCGCCGCCGAAATTGTTGATGAGAGCTTGCGACAGCGCGATGACGTTTTTGGCCTTGGTGTTGAACAGGCCGATCGACTTGATCGCGTCGCGCACGTCCTCTTCGCCGAGCGCGACCATCTGCGCAGGAGTCGATGCGCGCGCGAACAGGCCGCGGGTGGCGAGGTTGACGCTGACATCGGTCGCCTGGGCCGAGAGCACGACCGCGACCAGCAGGGTGTAGGGGGAGGAATATTCGAGTTCGGTCTGCGGCGACGGATTGGCCTCGGCGAGCCGCCGAAAGAATTCGAAAACCTGGTCGCGCTTCACAGCGAGTCGATGACGTCGCGCATGGTGTAGAGGCCGGCCGGCTTGCCATGGAGGAAACGCGCGGCGGCGAGCGCGCCGCGGGCGAAGATCGCGCGGCTCTCGGCGCGGTGCGACAGGATCACGCGCTCCTCGGGGCCGAGGAACAGGACGTCATGATCGCCGGCGACAGTGCCGCCGCGGATCGAGGCGTAATTGATGTTGGACGTGCTGCGCCCACGCGCCACGGCCTCGCCGAGCGCGAGCGCGGTGCCTGACGGAGCGTCGACTTTCTTGGCGTGATGAATGTCCTGGATCGCGATGTCCCACTCACCGAGAACCGCCGCGGCGCGTTCGACGAGGTCGGCGAGAATGGTTATACCGAGCGAAGTGTTGGCCGCTCGAAGCACCGCGACATGCTCGGCGGCGGCGGCGATGCGGTGGTCGGCGAGGTCATCGAGGCCGGTGGTGCCGACGAGGATCGGGATGCCCGCCGAGACCGCGCGATCGAGGCTCGCCTGCAAGGCCGAAGCTGTTGAAAAGTCGACTAAAACATCGCCATGATCAGGATCGAGCGCGAAGCCGGGATCGTCCGCGACGACGGCGGCGATCGCCTCGCCCATGCGGCCCTTGGGGGCGAACAAGGTCAGGCGAAGCGGCTGGTCGGCGGTGCGCATGACCGCGTCATGGCGAAAGCCGGGGCGCCGCGCAACGGCCGCGCCCCGGTTCCAGGCTTACTTGCGGTAAACCAGCTCCTGAAGCAGCATGCTGCCCCCGAGATGGCGAAATTTCGCACGCGCGCCGCTCTGCGAATCACCCTGCCGCGCACTCGACTGCAAGAATGCGTTGGTCGCCGCCGCACGGGCTTCGTCCTCGGCCGGAGTCGTCGGGCGATCCGCAATCGTCACAAGATACAAGTCGGGCTCACCCGAGCGTTTGTTGACGTTGGAGAGAATATGGGAGTCCTTAATCCAGCCCTTCGATTTCTGGAAGTCGATCGACTTGCGATAAAGGCCGGCAAGATGGTCCGCATAGTCGCCAAAATGGCCATCATCGACGGTGATTTCGGAAACCGTCCAGTAATCGCCGCCCTTGACCGGAAAGTCCTGGGCGGCGGCTGGAACGGCGAACGCCATTGTCGCCGCGCCGAGCGCGGCAAGCATTATCTTGTGCATTGTTCTTTCCCCAAGTTGCGGATTGCGAATTGCTTCCGCTGCCGGGAACGGCGCCGCCGCGACGGCGAGGGGCCAGTCGATGAGGCGTCGTTCCGAGACATAGAATGCATTGGCCTCTACACCTTTGCAATCACTATATTTTAACGAAAATTAAACGCCGAGCCGGTCGGTTCCGGAAAAGGCTGTGGCGGACGCGCGGCCGACCAGGGCGTAGCGCCGGTGCCTTCGCCAGGCACCGGCGCCAGGTCACTCAGCGTTTGAGCATTTCCCGATAGAGCACGCTGCCCATCTGGTGGCGCATTTTATTGCGATCGCCGCTGGCGGCCGCGGAGCTGTGATCGTCCTGGCTTTGCCGCTTGTTGAGAATATCGTTGCGGCGGTCGGCCTCGGCCGCGGAGGGCATATCGGCGAAGCTGGTGAGGAGGACGATGTTGGGTTCGCCGTCGCGCGGGTTGAGACTTTGCAGGACATGATAGTCGAGCAGCCAGCCCTGCGATTTGGCAAATTCCTGATTGGCCATCCAGGTCTTGGTCAGATAATCCATATAGTTCTGCATCTGGCCATCCTCGACCGCGATGCGGCCCGCGGTCCACATCGGGCCGGGTTTCATTGTGCTTTGCTGGGCGATGGCAGGCGTGGTGGCGAGCATCGCCGCGGCGGCGATACCGATCAAATAGGTCCGCATGTGATTTCCCCCTTTAGGCCGCGAACGGCCGACCGGCCAAAAGGACCGGCGCTTACGCTTGGACAGTGACTGCTTATGCGCCGCCCCAGTCCCGTTCTTGCGCCAACAACCCGAGTCGTCGCTAACGAAAATTAAACGGCCAGTTTTCGGGCGGGAAACGCAGAAGCGCCAGCCTCAGTCGAGCGACGGTACGAGCAGTCGGTGGATGGTGCCCTTGTCCGACGAAGATATTTCGTGGCTGGCGCCTAGCTGGCGGACGAAGCGCTCGACCAAGCGGGTGCCCATGCCCCCGCGGGATTTCGCATCGCCAAGCCCGCAACCATCGTCCTCGACAATGATGCACACGCCGTGGCCGTTGGCGGTCGATCCGATCTTGATTACGCCATGGCTGCGCCCTTCAAAGGCGTGCTTGAGCGCGTTGGTGACAAGCTCGTTGACGATGATCGACAAATAGACGGCCTTGTCGCTGGTCGCCGTCAAATTGGCGACATCGCACACCACCTGGACGCCATCGCGCGACAGTCCGCGCTCGACCTGCTCGCACAATTGGCAAAGATGGTCGCCAAGCCGGACCGTGCCGAGGTTCTCGCTGCGCAGCGCCATATGCTCGGTTGCCGAATTGACCGCCTGGATGCGGTCGGCGACCTGCTGGAGGGCGGCTTTGACTTCCGGCTCGCTCGACCGCTGCACCTGGAGTTGGACGAGGGCGAGCACAGTCTGGTAATTATTCTTAGTGCGGTGGTCGATCTCGGCCAGTGCCTCGGCCAGCAGGTCCATGCGCTGCTCGCGCTTGGCTGAATTGCGGTCCACTTCGCGCTGATAGAGGGTGATGACGGCGAGAATGATGAGCTCGGCAATCGTGGCAATGACCAGTCCGCCCAAACGAGCGTGATCGGGGTTGCCCCCTGGCAGCGGTCCCGCGAGATAGAACCAGGTCAGCAGCTGGCCGACGACCAAAGCGAGCAAACCGCTGCGCCACCCGGCGAGCACCGAGGCAACGACGACTCCAGCAAAAACGAAAGAGTAAGGCGCGCGGTCGCCGGCAAAGGGTGTCAGCAACAAGCGGAACAGGACGAACGCCACCGGGATCGCAATTCCGACGCCAATTTCCACCGCGTGCTGGCGCAGCCGCCCGCGCTGCCGCTGCGGGAGCCGCGAGGTCAGTATCTTCTTAATCGCCCCACCCCTCGACACGGTCACGCAGGAATGCGCGTGTTTCCGGCAAAATATTCAATCAGCCCATCAGCCAAGTCACCGATATTGGTTGGTGGCGAACGCGTTCCCACCTTCAGCCCGTCGCCGCCGGCTTTGCGGGAGCCGCCGGCGCGCCGGGGATGACCGCGTCCTCGACCGCTTTCCAACTGCCGTCCTCCTGCTTGCGATAGATGGTCACGTACGTCCCGTTCTCGGTCTTGGGTTGCTTGGTCGCCGGATCGGTCATCCGCATGGTGTAATGGCCGCGGCTCGTCGCGAGTTCGCCGGATTTGGCGACCAGCACGCGGTCGGAGGCGAAAGTGAGGTTGAGGTTCGGGTCGGCGACGATCTGTCCAAGCGCGGCGCGGCGGGCGGCGGCGTCCGTTGCCAACGCGGCGCCGGGGTTAATCAGCGCCGCATCCTTGGCATAATGGCCGGCGAGCGCGTCGGCATTGTGCGCCGCATAATCGGCCTGCCACTGCGTCTCGACCGCGCGGATCTGGTTTTCGATCGCGGCGACATCGGCGCCGTGTCCATCGTGGTAGCCATCGTGGTGGCCCCAGCGATGGCAGCCGGACAGCATGACCAGCGCGGATGCCGCGATCGCGATTCCAGTGACGTGTTTCATGTTTTCCTCCCCAAGGCCTGACCCACCGCCGAAACAACCACGCGCCGCCGAGTCGCGCAAGGACGCAGGCTCGGTTAGGGGCGGCGTCATGGTTTCGGACATCCGCAACATCGTCATCCTGACCGGCGCCGGCGTGTCGGCCGAAAGCGGGCTCGCGACGTTTCGCGGGCCGGACGGGCTGTGGGAAGGGAATCGGGTCGAGGATGTCGCGACGCCGGAGGCATTTGAGCGCGACCCGGCGCTGGTTCATGCGTTTTACGATGCGCGGCGGGCGAGGCTGGGCACGGTTCGCCCGAACGCGGCGCACGACGCGCTGGCGCGGCTCGACGCCGAGTGGCCGGGCGAGTTGCTGCTGGTGACGCAGAATGTCGATGATTTGCACGAGCGCGCGGGGTCGAAGCGACTGCTGCACATGCATGGCGAGTTGAAGCGCGGCTGGTGCCAGGCGTGCGGCGAGCGATTTTCGTGGGATGGACCCATGTCACCGAATTCCGTTCGTCCCGAGCGAAGTCGAGGGATGCCAGAAGGTGTCTCGACTTCGCTCGACACGAACGGGGTTAATTTGTGCCCGAGTTGCGCCGTCGGTGGTGAAGTCCGTCCGGACATCGTGTGGTTCGGCGAGATGCCTTACGCCATGGAGCGGATCGAGGAGGCGCTGCGGTGGTGCGACTTGTTCGTGTCGATCGGCACGTCGGGCGCGGTCTATCCCGCCGCGGGCTTCGTCCAGACCGCGCGTTATTGCGGGGCGCGGACGCTCGAGATCAACTTCGAGCCGAGCCAGGGGAGCATGTTTTTCCACGAAAGCCGGATTGGGAAGGCGGGGCAGCTGGTGCCGGCTTGGGTCAAAGAGGTGCTAAGCCCTTACTCGGACCACTCCAGTCCGATGTCGCGGTAGAGCGAGCGGTCTTCGTCCCAGCGGGGGTTCACTTTGACGTGGAGGAACAGATGGACCTTGCGGCCGAGGTGTTCGCCGATCGCTTCGCGGGCGGCCTGGCCGATGCTTTTGAGGCGCGAGCCGCCTTTGCCCAGCACGATCGCTTTCTGGCTGTCGCGGTCGACCAGGATTTGTTGGTGGATGACGGTCGAGCCGTCCTTGCGATCCTCCCATTTCTCGGTCTCGATCGCCGACGAATACGGCAGCTCGGCGTGGAGCTGCTGGTAGATTTGCTCGCGGGTCAGCTCGGCCGCGACCATGCGGTCGGTGGCGTCGGAAAGCTGGTCGGCGGGGAAGTGCCACGGGGCCTCGGGGGTGGCGTTGGCGAGCGCGCGTTTGAGGTCCGCAACGCCGTCGCCTGTGGTAGCGGAGACCATGAACAGCTCCTGCGGCAAGAGCCGCTCGCACAGCTTCGAGGCGAGTGTGAGCAGGTCTTCCTTGCGGGCGATGTCGACCTTGTTGAGGACGATCATCAGCCGCTGAGCGCCGCCTTCGAGGCTGGCCAGCATGGTTTCGACCCGGTCGCCAAGCTTGGCGGCGGCGTCGATCACCAGGAGCACGAAGTCAGCGTCTTCGGCCCCGGCCCAGGCGGCGGCGACCATCGCCCGGTCGAGCCGGCGGCGCGGCGCGAAAATCCCCGGCGTGTCGACCAGCAGGATCTGCGCTTCGCCCTCGATCGCGATGCCCATCAGCCGCGCCCGCGTGGTCTGCGCCTTGGCGCTGACGATCGCGACCTTCTGCCCGACCAATGCATTGACCAGCGTCGACTTGCCCGCATTTGGCGCGCCGATGACCGCGACAAAGCCGCAGCGCTGGCTCATTTGACTTGCTCCAGCAAAGCGGTGGCGGCGGCGGTTTCGGCTTCTTGTTTGCTGAGGCCCTCGCCTTCGGCCTCGCCGAGACCGTTGACGCTGGCGCGGACGGTGAAGCGCGGGGCGTGGGGCGGGCCGGAGCGGTCGATGATGGCGTAGGCCGGTGGCTTGCGGCCGTGGCCCTCGGCCCATTCGTGAAGCAGCGACTTGGGGTGGCGCGGGGCAGCGGATTTCGCGTCGATGAACGGGGCCCAGGCGGTGCGGATGAAGCGCCGCGCCACATCGACCCCGTCTTCGAGATAAAGCGCGGCGATCAGCGCCTCGACGACGTCGCCGGTGACATTGTCGCTATTGATGGCGCCGTCGTCGCGCGCCTGCTTGCCGAGGCGGATGTGGTCGATGACGCCGACGGCGCGAGCGACTTCGGCGCAGGTGGCCCGCGACACCAGGATAGTGAAGCGATGCGACATTGCGCCTTCCTGCTCGCTGGGAAATAGCTCGCTGAGCCATTCGGCCACGACCAGGCCGAGCACGCGGTCGCCGAGGAATTCGAGGCGCTGGTAATTGTCGCGGCCGACGCTGGGATGAGTCAGCGCGCGCTCGAACAAAGCGATGTCGCGGGGGGTATGGCCGAGCTTTTCGGTGACGAAATCGGCGATACTCATTTGGGAGCGCCGGTGTAGCCGCCGCCGATGCGGTCGGTGCGCAGCGCGGTGAACCAGGTCCACGGCTTGACGTAAGAGGCGGTTCCGTCGGTCGACCAGAAGGTAAACAAAGCGCGACCGACGAGATTCTCGAGGGGGACGAAGCCGATGCCGCCTTCGGCCTCGGAGAAGCGGCTGTCGAGGCTGTCGTCGCGATTGTCGCCCATCATGAACAAATGGCCGGCGGGCACCCGGACGGCCGGGACATCGTCGGCGCGCGGGTTATCGACCTGGTCGAGCACGGTGTAGCTGGGGCCGCCAGGCAGGGTTTCGCGATAGGCCGGGTAGAGGCAGAAAGCGCGCCCCTCGCCGAGGCTGGTGACCATCGGGGAGGCGGGGGGCACGACCTTGCACGGGCTGTTGGCGCTGATCGGCATGGCGAATGGCGGCAAGGCCTGACGCGGAAGCGGCTTGCCGTTCAACACCAGCATGCCGTCGCGGACCTCGATCGTGTCGCCGGGCAGACCGATCACCCGCTTGACGAAGTCGCTGTCGTTGCCAGGCGGGCGGAAGACCACGACGTCGCCGCGTTGGGGCAGATGGGAGAGCAAGCGGCCGCTGATCGGCGGAAAACCGAGCGGGAAACTGAAGCGCGAATAGCCATAGGGCCATTTGGCGACCAGCAGATAGTCGCCGATGTACAAGGTCGGCAGCATCGAGCCCGACGGAATGTTGAACGGCGCGACGACCAGGCCGCGGAACGCCCAGGCGGCGAGCGCGAGGAACAGCAAAAAGCGGATCGTGCCGCCGGGTTTGGATCTGGTGATGTCGGTGCTCATGAGCCGGTGCTTCTTTCGGGCTAGCGGCGCAACGTCAAGGCGGGGTGGCAATATGAGGGCCGCCGACTATTAAGCGCAGGCATGGCCGCCAAGCAGTGGAAATCGATCACAACTCACGCCGTGCGGCCGCTCGACGCATTGTTCACGGCCGAACCGGACCGGTTGAGCAAGCTGAGCTTCGAGGTCGCCGGCATTATTTTTGATTGGTCCAAGACCCATCTCGATGCGGGCTTGGTGACAGCGTTCGTGGCGTTGAGCGATGAAATGGGCTTCGCGGCGGCGCGCGAGGCGCTGTTCAGCGGCGGGATCGTCAATCCGAGCGAGGGGCAAGCGGCCGAGCATGTCGCCGAGCGCGGCAGCGGCGCGCCCGACGCGGTTGATCTGGCGACCGCGCGGCGGGTGCGGATGCGGGCGCTGGTCGACGCCATCGAAGGCGGCGCGTTCGGGGATGTTACCGGCGTGCTCCACATCGGCATCGGCGGCTCGGTGCTTGGGCCGGCGCTGCTGGTCGATGCGCTCGGGCGCGACAAAGCCAGCACCAAGGTCCGCTTCCTGTCCAACATCGACGGCGAGGCATTCGACGCGGCGGTCAGCGATCTCGACCCGGCGACGACCTTGGTGGTGGTCGCGTCGAAGACCTTCACAACCGCCGAGACGCTGGCCAATATGGCGGCGGCGCTCAACTGGCTCGACGAAGCTGGGGTCGAGGACCCCGACGGGCGGCTGATTGCGGTTACCGCCAACCCCGAAGCGGCGGTCGCGGCGGGGATCGACGAAACGCGGGTGCTGGTGTTCGCGCACGGTGTCGGTGGGCGCTATTCCTTGTGGTCCTCGGTCGGGGTGTCGGCGGCGCTGGCGCTGGGCTGGGACGCGTTCGAGGAATTGCTCGAGGGGGCGGCGGAGATGGATCGCCATTTCCGCTTTGCCGATGGAGCGGCCAATGTCCCGCTGGTCGCCGCGTTCGCCGACCGGTTGTATGTCGGTAAATTGGGCTGCCAGACCCGCGCAGTATTCGCTTATGACGAGCGGCTGCGGCTGTTACCGTCCTACCTCCAGCAGCTTGAGATGGAATCGAACGGCAAGTCGGTCACCGCCGACGGAAAACCGCTCGATCAGCCGAGCGCGCCGGTCACCTGGGGCGGGACCGGGACCGACGCCCAGCACGCGGTGTTCCAATTGCTCCACCAGGGGGCGGTGCTGGTGCCGGTCGAGTTCGTCGCGGTCAGCGAGGGTGAGGACAGCCTCGACCCCGAGCATCACCGGCTGCTGCTGCTCAACGCCTTCGCGCAAGGAGCGGCGCTGATGGTCGGGCGGGCGAGCCAGGATCCGCAGCGCAATTATCCCGGCAACCGGCCGAGCGCGACTGTGCTGCTGGAGCGGCTGGATGCGCGGTCGCTGGGCGCATTGATCGCCTTTTATGAGCATCGCACGATCGCCAATGCGGTGCTGATGGGCACCAACCCGTTCGACCAGTTCGGGGTCGAGCTGGGCAAGGACATCGCGCGCGCGCTGGGCGAAAGCGCGGACGATGCCGAGTTGGACGTTTCGACCCGCGCGCTGATGGCTAGGGCAGGAGTTTAGATGACGGATTTCGACCTCTTCGTGATCGGCGCCGGATCGGGCGGCGTGCGCGCGGCGCGGGTCGCGTCGGCGCATGGCGCCAGGGTTGCGGTGGCCGAGGAGTTTCGCGTCGGCGGGACCTGTGTGATCCGTGGCTGCGTGCCTAAGAAGCTGCTGGTTTACGGCGCGCATTTTGCCGAAGATATCGACGATGCTGCGATGTTCGGCTGGGACTTGCCGCAAAAGCGGTTCGACTGGCCGGTCCTGCGCGACAATGTGCTGGCCGAGGTCGGGCGGCTGGAAGAGGCCTACACCGACACGCTGACCAATCATAAGGTCGAGATCATCGCCGAGCGCGCGGTGTTGACGGGCCCGGATTCGGTGCGGCTGGCGTCGGGAAAGACCGTGACCGCCGGCAAGATCCTGATCGCTACGGGCGCGCGGCCGCTGATGCCCGACATCCCTGGGATCGAGCATGCGATCAGCTCGAACGAAGTGTTCAACCTGGAGAAATTGCCCAAGCGGATCGTGATCGTCGGTGGCGGTTATATCGCCAATGAATTCGCCGGCATCTTTCACCAATTTGGGTGCCGCGTGACTTTGGTCAACCGGAGCGAGACCATGCTGCGCAGTTACGACCAGCAACTGGTCGACCGGCTGCTCCAGATCTCGGTGTCGAAGGGCATCCATTTCGAATTCAATTCGACCTTCAAATCGATCGACAAGCGCGACGACGGAACGCTCCATCTGACGATGGACGGCTGCGACGATTTGGATGCCAATGCGGTGCTGTTTGCGGTCGGCCGAAAGCCCAATGTCGAAGGGCTGGGGTGCGAGGAGGCCGGGGTCGAAGTCGGCAATAAGGGGCAGATCAAGGTCGATGCCGACAACCGGACTTCGGTGCCGTCGATTTTTGCCGTCGGCGACGTCACCGACCGCGTGCAATTGACCCCGGTCGCGATCCGCGAGGGCCAGGCGTTCGCCGACACCTTCTTCGGCGATACGCCGACCCGGGTCGATTATAGCTGCATTCCGTCGGCGGTGTTCAGCCATCCGCCGCTGGCCGGCGTCGGCCTGACCGAAGGGGTGGCTCGCAACATGCTGGGATCGGTCAAGACGTTTACGTCGGACTTCCGGGCGATGAAGAATGTCATGGCCGGACGGACCGAGCGGTCGCTCTATAAACTGGTGCTCGACGGCGAAACCGACGTCGTGGTCGGTGTCCATATGATCGGCCCCGATGCGCCCGAAATCCTCCAGGCGGCGGCGATCGCGGTCAAGGCCGGGTTGAAGAAGTCGGATTTCGACGCGGTGATCGCGCTCCACCCGACGATGGCCGAAGAACTGGTGCTGATGCGCTGACCCACGACGTGATCATCATCGGCGCCGGCCACAACGGGCTGACCTGCGCTTTCTACCTGGCGCGGAAGGGGCTCAAGGTCGCCGTGCTCGAGCGCGCGACGACGGTCGGCGGCGCCGCCGTGACCGACGAATTCCTGCCCGGGTTTCGCAATTCGGCGGCGGCCTATACCGTCAGCCTGCTCAACCCCAATGTCATCCGTGACATGGCGCTGGAGCGGCACGGGTTGAAGGTGGTGCTGCGCAAGACCGACAACTTCCTGCCCGGCGACGGCGATTATCTGCTGTCCGGGCGGCAGGGGCTGACGCGCAAGGAGATCGTCCGTCACGTCGCCAGCGATGGCGAGGGCTATGATCGCTATCTGGCCGAGCTTGGGATCGTGGTGCCGCTGATCAAGAAGTGGATTTTGCGAGCGCCGCCGGAAATCGGAGCAGGCGCACGCGGGCTGCCCAAGATGCTGCAGATGGCGCGCGACCTCACCGGCCTGTCGCTGGCCGAGAAGCGCATCCTCCACGATTATGCGACGCGCAGCGCGGGCGATATCCTCGACAAGCATTTCAAGGGTGATTTGGCCAAGGCTTTGTTCGGGTTCGACGGCGTGGTCGGCAATTTCGCGTCGCCCTACACGCCGGGCACGGCCTATGTGCTGCTCCACCATCTGTTCGGCGAGGCGGCGGGGGTGCCAGGCGCGTGGGGCCACGCGATCGGCGGCATGGGCTCGATCACCCAGGCGATGGCGCACGCCGCGCGCGAGGCCGGAGCGGACATATTGCTCAACACGCCGGTCGAGGAAGTGATCGTCGATAAGGGCCGCGCGGCGGGCGTGGTCGCCGGCGGGCGGGCGTGGCGCGCAAAGCAGGTCGTCGCCGGGGTCAATCCCAAATTGCTGTTCGACAAAATGGTACCGGCGGGCGCGGTCGAGCCCGAGGTCGAGCAAAGGATGACCAACTGGAAGTGCGAAAGCGCGACCTTCCGGATGAATGTCGCGCTGTCCGAATTGCCCAAGTTCGCGGTGCTGCCCAAACGTGGCAATCATTTGACCGCCGGGATCATCATGGCGCCGAGCCTCAAATATATGGAGCGGGCCTATGTCGATGCGGCGCGCGACGGGTGGGCGCAAAATCCGATCATCGAGATGCTGATCCCGTCGACGCTCGACCCCGGCCTGGCGCCCAAGGGCAAGCATGTCGCGAGCCTGTTCTGCCAGCATTTCCGCTTCGACTTGGGGCCGGGGCGGAACTGGGACCACGAGCGCGAAGCGGCGGCGGACGCGATCATCGCCACGGTCGAAAGCCACGCGCCGGGCTTCGCGGCGTCGGTGATTGGACGGCAGATCCATTCGCCGCTCGACCTCGAGCGCCGTTTCGGCCTGATCGGCGGCGATATTTTCCACGGCAAGATGGGCCTCGACCAATTGTTCAGCGCGCGGCCCATGATCGGTTACGCCGATTACCGGATGCCGTTGAAGGGACTCTATCTGTGCGGATCGGGCGCGCATCCGGGCGGCGGCGTGACCGGCGCGCCGGGGCATAATGCGGCGCGCGCGGTGCTCGCCGACCGCCGGCCGTGGCGGAGGGCCAGGTGAGCGCACCGCTGGCGGGCCTGCGCGTGCTCGACTTGTCGCGCGTGCTGGCCGGGCCGTGGTGCACGCAATTGCTCGGCGATCTGGGCGCCGACGTGATCAAAATCGAGCGGCCGGGGGTGGGCGACGACACGCGCCACTGGGGGCCGCCGTGGCACGGCGAGGGGGAGGCACGGGTCGCGGCCTATTTCCTCTCGACCAACCGCGGCAAAAAATCGGCGGCGATCGATTTCGCCATCGAAGAGGGCGCGGCGCTGGTGCGGCGATTGGCGCAGGGCTGCGACGTCGTGGTCGAGAATTTCAAGGTCGGCGGGCTGGCCAAATTCGGGCTCGACGCGGCGTCGTTGCGGGCCGCCAATCCGAAGCTGATCGTCGCCTCGATCACCGGCTTCGGCCAGGACGGACCCTATGCGGCGCGCGCCGGATATGACTTCATCATCCAGGGCATGGGCGGGATGATGAGCGTCACCGGCCTGCCCGACGGCGAGCCCGGCGGCGGGCCGATGCGCGCCGGTGTAGCAATCGCCGATCTGTTCACCGGTATGTACACTTGCGTCGCGATCCTCGCCGCGCTGCACCGGCGCGAGCAGAGCGGCGAGGGCGCGCATATCGACATGGCTTTGTTCGATACGCAGCTGGCAATGCTCGCCAACCAGGCGTCGAACGCGCTGATTTCGGGCGAGGAGCCGCCGCGGCAGGGCAATACTCACCCCAATATCGTGCCCTATCAGCCGTTCGACGCGGCCGACCAGCCGATCATCATCGCGGTAGGCAACGATCGCCAGTTCGCGCGGCTGGCCAAAGTCTGTGGCCATGCCGAATGGGCGAGCGATGAGCGCTTCGCGACCAATAGCGCGCGGGTCGCCAACCGCGGCGCAATCGTTGCGCTGGTCGCGGCCTGCATCGCCCAGAAACCGGCGGCGATATGGTATGAGCGGCTCGATGCGGCGGGGATTCCGGCGGGGCCGATCAACCGTGTCAGCCAGGCGCTGGCCGACGTCCAGGCGCAGCATCGGGGCATGGTGCGGACATTGAGCGGGGTGCCGCTGGTCGGCTCGCCGGTGCGGATCGACGGCACGCGGGCGGATTCAGAATTGCCCCCGCCGGGCCTCGGCGAGCAAACCAGGGAGGTGCTGGCCCCGCTGGGGCTGAGCGAGGACGAAATCGAGCGGTTGCGATCCGCCGGCGTGATCGGCGGCCGCGCTAGTTGATTGACAGGCCGAAAGCGTTGCCGTTGAACGGTTTCCACAGGTTGGGTCGCCGAGGTTCTTAGGGAGGTTGAGTGGCCAAGGTCTTTCTTAGCTACGCGCGCGAAGACGCTCCGGCCGCCAAGCAACTCGCCGACTGCATCGGCCGCGCCGGCCACGAGGTGTGGTGGGATCGGCACATCCAGGGCGGCTCGCGTTTCTCGACGGAGATCGATCGCGAGTTGAAGAGCGCGGCGGTGGTCGTCGTGCTGTGGTCGGCGACATCGATCGAATCGGCCTGGGTCCAGGACGAAGCCGCCGAAGGGCGCGACAGCGGTCGCCTTGTCCCGGTCAGTCTCGGCGGCAGCCGCGCGCCTTTAGGCTTTCGCCAGTTCCACACTATCGCGTTCGCGGACTGGAGCGGCGACAGCGAGCCGCGCGAGATCGACGATCTGCTCGAAGCGATCGCCAAGACCGCCGACAATAGCGCGCCGGCGAACGCGTCAGAAGCGGCCATTGAACCGAAGGCCACGCGCGGCCCGTCGGTGTGCGTGCTGCCGTTCGTCAACATGAGCGGCGACCCCGAGCAGGAATATTTCAGCGACGGCATCACCGAGGATATCATCACCGATCTGTCCAAAGTGTCGGCGCTGCTGGTGATCGCCCGCAACACCTCTTTCACCTTCAAGGGGCGGGTGATGGACGTCAAGGAAGTGGCCCAGGCGCTGGACGTCAGCCATGTCCTCGAAGGCAGTGTGCGCAAGGCCGGCGACCGGGTTCGGATTACCGGCCAGCTGATCGACGCCACCACCGGCGGGCACCTCTGGGCCGACCGCTACGACCGCGACTTGACCGACATTTTCGCGATCCAGGACGAGATTTCCAAGGCGATCGTCGCCGCGCTGCGGGTAAAGCTTCTGCCCGGCGAGAAAAAGGCGATCGAGACTCGCGGTACAGCGAGCGTCGAGGCCTACAACCTCTATTTGATGGCGCGGCAACAATGGACCGACGGGGGGATTGGCGACATCCGCCGCCAGGAAGCGATCGTTCGAATTTGTAAGCAGGCGATTTCGTTCGATGCCGATTATGCGCAGGCCTGGGCGTTAATGGCGCTTTCTCAGTCGCAGATGCGTTTTTGGCACGGCATGGACGCCGATCCGCAGTTTGCGGCGGAGCGGGCTCTGGCGATCAATCCCAACCTCGCCGAGGCCCATTGCGTGAAGGCTCACTTGCTCGAAGAAGAGGGCCGACCGGCCGAGGCCACCGCCGAAATCGAGACCGCGGTCCGACTCGATCCTGAATCATGGGAAGTGAACCGCGAAGCCGCACGGCTGATTTTCCGCCAGGGACGCATTGCCGATTCGATCCCTTACTTTGAGAAGGCGGCGGCACTTATGGAATCGGATTGGCACAACCCTTCCATGCTCATCACTTGTTATCAGGGGATCGGCGCTCCGGATAAGCTGCTCCATGCCGCGCGGATGGTTTCGGAGCGCACAGAAAAGGCCATTGCCAAAGACCCGTCAAACACCGCGGTACTCGCCGCGGGAGCATCCGCGCTCGCGATCGTTGGCGAGGAGCAAAGGGCCCGGGACTGGATCGAGCGCGCGCTTCTGTTGGACCCCGACAATATCATCATGCGCTATAATCTCGCATGTGCCCTCACGAGCCAGCTCGACGATCCAGACCGCGCGATTGACGTGCTGGAGCCTTATTTCGCTATGACCGTGAGCGCAACGCACATCCGGCACGCCGAAGTTGATCCTGACCTCAATCTTTTGAGGGAGGATCAGCGATTCAAGACAATGCTCGCGGCGGCCAAGCAGAGGCTCGGAATCGCGGCCTAACCCCTGGCCACCGTGCTTCGAGAGCCTAGCCCTCGATCGTGGATCGGTCTTGCCCGTCCCCCGGACGCGCAAGCTGCGGTCCGTCGCCGTAGCGGGACTGGATGAAGCGTCCCTGGGTCTCGAACGCATTCATGTCCGCGCGCGCGAGCTTTTCCGAAATTTCGCCGAGGGCGGCGCGGCCGGCGGCGAGGCCTTCGACCAGCCGCTCGTCGACGCTGATCCCTTCGCCATCGCGCTCGTCGCGAAAGGCGGATGGGACCAAGCGGTAGCGGTCTATCAGGCCCGGCAAATGGACCGACATCAGCCGCCGCGCGTCCTGCGCATTGGGATCGAGCGCATCGATCCGCTCGAGCGTCTGCTTCAAGGCCGGTAACGCCGCGCTGATCGCGTCGAGCTCGCCCTGCGCGGGGGCGGGCAGAGCGGCGCGGCTGCGGTAGATGTAGCTGTCGAAGCGCTGCACCATGGTGCCGTTGGGAAGGTCGGCGGACGGCGCGGCGGCACTGCGCTCTTGCGAGGGCAGGAAGGCGACCATGGCGGCGATGCCGATGGCGAGGCCGACCGCGGCGAGGAAACCGAACATGCCGATCGGTGTCACCAGCCCGACGACGATCGCGGCAATGCTGACCAGGCCGATACCGACGCCGATGCGCTTGAGTCGGCGACCGAGGTCGGAGTTCAGCCGCTGGCGTTCGCGGCGGGCGGCGGCCTGGGCTGGGCCATCGCGCTCGTCGATGCGGCGCATGACGCGATCGGCGCGGGCAATGACCTCATTGTAGCGGTCGGTGTTCATGGGCTCGCTTTATTTGCTCTCAATCGGCGTGAACGGCGACGCCGGGCCGGCGAGCTTGCCTTGCGACACGCCTTCGGCCCGAGCGATATAGCCCTTCGACTTCTCAACCTCGGTTCCAAGGGTCTCGACTGTCTGTTTCATGTTGCTGAGCGCTTCCAATTTGAAGCGGTCGATCTGGTCCATGGTCTCGTAAATGTTCTGGAACGCCC
>JBDSNQ010000068.1:0-9431 GCA_039915275.1 Sphingomicrobium sp. | reverse complement strand
TGATGAACGACATTTTCGGCATCGAGCGCGGGCTGATGACCACCATCCATGCCTACACCAACGACCAGAAGATCCTCGACCAGATCCATCCCGACATGCGCCGCGCGCGCGCCGCGGCAATGTCGATGATCCCGACCACCACCGGCGCAGCCCGCGCGGTTGGTGAAGTGCTGCCCGACCTAAAGGGCAAGCTCGACGGCTCGGCGATCCGGGTGCCGACGCCCAACGTCAGCCTGATCGACCTCACCTTCGTGCCCGGCCGCGACACCCACCGCGACGAAGTCAACGCCGCGTTGAAGGCGGCGAGCGAGAGCGGGCCGTTGAAGGGCATCCTCGAATATACTGACGAGCCCTTGGTTTCGATCGACCTCAACCACAACGCCGCAAGTTCAACCGTCGACAGCCTCGAGACCGCGGTGTTGGGCGGCAAACTGGTCCGGGTGGTCAGCTGGTACGACAATGAATGGGGCTTCTCGAACCGCATGGTCGACACCGCAGCGGCGATGGCCGCGCTTTAGCTGGAAATGCCCGCGTTCAAGACCCTCGACGACCTTCCGCAAGACTTAGCGGGCAAGCGCGTGTTGGTGCGGGTCGATTTCAACGTGCCGATGCTGGACGGGGCGATCAGCGATGATACGCGGCTGCGCAACGCGGTGCCGACCATTGCCGAGCTAAGCGACCGCGGCGCGACCGTGCTTTTGCTGTCGCATTTCGGCCGGCCCAAGGGGCAGAACCGGCCCGGCATGAGCCTCGCCTTGCTGGTGCGCCCGCTGAGCGAACTGACCGGCCGGCCGGTGCGCTTTATCGAGGATTGCCAGGGGCCGGAAGCGGAGCGCGCGGTCACCACCATGACGCCAGGCTCGATCGCGATCCTCGAGAACACCCGCTTCCATGCCGGCGAGATGACCAACGATCCCGCGCTGGCCAAGGCGATGGCCGCGCTCGGCGACTTTTACGTCAACGACGCATTCTCCGCCGCGCACCGTGCCCACGCCTCAACCGAGGGGATCGCGCATCTGCTCCCCAGCTTCGCCGGCCGCGCCATGCAGGCCGAACTGGAAGCCATTGAAAAAGCACTGGAAAAACCCGAGCATCCAGTTGTGGCGGTGGTTGGCGGGGCCAAGGTTTCGACCAAACTCACCATACTCTCCCACCTCCTCGAAAAGGTCGACCATCTGATCATCGGCGGCGGCATGGCCAACACCTTCCTGGCGGCGCGCGGAGTCGCCATCGGCAAGTCGCTCGCCGAGCATGACCTGACCGGCGAAGCTAATGCCATCTTCGCTCAGGCCGAGTCTGCCGGCTGCACGATTCACCTCCCTTACGATGTCGTCGTCGCCAAGGAATTCGCCCCCAATCCACCATCTTTGCGGACGACCAATGTCCACGAAATCGCCGCCGACGAAATGATCCTCGATGTCGGCCCGGACGCGGTCGAGGCGTTCGGCGACGTCCTCAAGACCTGCTGCACCTTGGTCTGGAACGGCCCGCTCGGCGCGTTCGAAACCCCGCCGTTCGACGCCGCGACGGTCGCGCTGGCCAAGACCGCGGCGGCGCTGACCAAGGAAGGCGGCCTGGTCTCCGTCGCCGGCGGCGGGGACACCGTCGCGGCGCTCAACCACGCTGGGGTCGCGCGCGATTTCACTTTCGTCTCGGTCGCCGGCGGCGCGTTCCTCGAATGGATGGAGGGCCACACACTGCCCGGCGTCGCCGCTTTGAGTGCGGAAAGATGAGCGCAACGCTCCAGCTCGCGAACCTGTTCGAGACCCCGGTGATCCTCGACTTGGTGCCCGACGCGCTAAAGCTGAACGAGGCATTCAAGTCCACTATCCTGGCCCAACGCGAAGCCAATCCGGGCGTCAAGAAATCGAACTGGAATGGCTGGCAGTCAGACACCGACATGCTGAATTGGGGCGGGCCACCGGCGGCGCTGCTGGCCGAGCATTTTATCAAGCTGTGCAACAATTTCACGGCATTTGCCTCGACCGATTTCACCTGGTCGGTCGAGATGTGGTCAAACGTTTCGAGCGCCGGATCGGCCAATGAGGCGCATGTTCACCCCGGCGTGGTGTGGTCAGCGGTCTATTATGTCGATGACGGCTATGGCGGACCGGCCGAGCCGGACCTCGGCGGCGAGCTGGTCCTCTACGATCCGCGCATGCCGTACATCCGCATGCTGCCGTTCGGGTTGCGCTATCGCAAGCCCGACGGTTCGGCGGCCGAGACCCAGGTTTCGATCCGGCCCATTGCCGGGCAAATCATCATGTTCCCGCCGTGGCTATATCATTCGGTGCACCCGTTTTCGGGCGCCGGGACGCGCATTTCGATCGCGATGAACGCGACCGTCACTCAATAGGATAGACTTAATGCAAGACGCGAAAATGCTGGCGCAAATCGAACGAGGCCAGGGATTTATCGCCGCGCTCGACCAGAGCGGCGGTTCGACGCCCAAGGCGCTCAAGGGTTACGGATATCAAGGCGACGAATGGTCGAGCGACGACGAGATGTTCGCCCTCATCCACCAGATGCGGACGCGGATCATCACCTCGCCCTGCTTTGGCGGTGGCAAGATCATCGGCGCCATCCTGTTTGAGCGGACGATGGATGGACTGGTCGACGGCAAGCCAACCCCGCAGGCGCTGATCGACATGGGCGTGGTGCCCTTCATCAAGATCGACCAGGGCCTCGAGGACGAGGACAATGGCGTCCAGATGATGAAGCCGATGCCTGGGCTCGACGCCTTGCTCGAGCGCGCCAAGGGCCTTGGCGTGTTCGGGACCAAGGAGCGGTCGGTGATCAACGCCGCCAACCCGGCCGGGATCGCGGTCCTCGTCGCCCAGCAATTCGAAGTTGCGAAGGCGGTTCTGAGCCACGGCCTGATGCCGATCATCGAGCCCGAAGTGAACATCAAAAGCGCCGACCGCGACGCCAACGACCGCCTGCTGCTGGCGGGGATATTGGAAGAGCTGGATGCGCTTCCCGATGGCCAGCGGGTCATGCTCAAGCTGTCGATCCCGGCCGAGGCTGGTCGGTTCGCACCGCTGGTCGACCATCCCAAGGTGCTGCGCGTGGTCGCTTTGTCGGGCGGTTTCCCGCGCGACGAAGCGTGCCGCGAGCTGGCCAAGAATCCTGGCATGATTGCCAGTTTTAGCCGGGCGCTGCTGTCCGACCTCAGGCAAGTCCAGAGCGACACGGACTTCGACCGCGTGCTCGGCACGGCGATTGACGAGATTTACACCGCGTCGACTGCTTAGCGCGCGAAGCGGAAGGTGAAGCGGTATCGGCGCGGGTTGGTATTGCCGGGTGCCAGCTTGGGTGGTTCGGCGGCGAACAACGTCAACATGCCGCCGTTGACCAGGATCGGCTTGCCCAGCGTCATCTCACGGACCTTGCGGCCATTCCTTGACGTGATTGCCGCACGGATGCGGACTTGCCCGGCCCAGATGCATTGGACCGAGGCCGGGCAGCGGCTATCTTCGAGCAACGCCAGCGGCCGCACGCGAAGGCGATCGACCGTCGCCACCTGGCCGAAGCCGGCGGATGGCCTGGCCGATACTGGTGACGCTAGGGCCGCGCAGGTTGCAGCGGTGATGAGGAGGAGAGGCGAGTGCTTCATTGGTCAGACGCTGCGGCTCGGCTAATGAGCGCGCCATGAACGACGATCTCCTCGACCCCATTATCCTGCCGCCGCCCAAACGGACCGAGGCGTGCAAACTCTATTTGATTTCTCCCCAGGATGTCGGCGGGGCGTTTCCCGATCGGTTGACGGCGGCGCTGAGCGCGGCGCCGGTCGTCGCGTTCCAGCTCAGGGTCAAGGACATGGACGAGCATCAGCTGGCGCGGCTCGCCGAGCCGTTGCAGCGGATCTGCGCCGATCATGACACCGCCTTCATCGTCAATGACAGCATCGCATTGGCCAAAAGATTGGGCGCGGATGGCGTCCACCTCGGCCAGTCGGACGGCGATTTGCGTGAGGCGCGCGCGCTGCTCGGCCCGGCGGCGCAGATTGGCCGCACCTGCCACGATAGCCGCCATCTGGCGATGGAAGCGGGGGAGGCGGGGGCGGACTATGTCGCGTTCGGCGCCTTTTATCCGACCACGACCAAGCCTAGCCATTACCGGCCGCCACCGTCGATCCTGAGCTGGTGGGCGTCGATTTTCGAAATCCCGTGCGTCGCGATTGGCGGGATTACGCCCGATAATGCGCCGCCGCTGATCGACGCCGGGGCGGATTTCGTCGCCGTCTGCCAGGCGGTGTGGGGCGCGGACGATCCCGGCGCCGCGGTCAAAGGGTTCGCGGGCGTGCTGGCCCCATGACTATTTCAGATATTTGGCATACCACGCCAGGTACCGCTGGTAGCGGTCGCGAACGAAGCTGGGCCGCGTAATGCCGTGAAACTGGCCGGGATAGATGACCAGTTCGGTGTCGACGCCGCGGCTTTTCAGCGCCTGGTACATTTGCTCGCCATTGAGCAGCGGCACGTTGAAATCCTTGTCGCCGCCGAGGAACAGCGTCGGCGTCACGATCTTGTCGACGTGAAAAAAGGGATAGCTGTTGCGCATCCACACGTCGGGATGCTCCCACGGCTTGCCCAGCTCGACCTCATAGTCGCGGATATATTGGTCGGTGCCATAGCCGGCGAAGATATTGGAAATGCTGGCGCCGCTGGTCGCCGCCTTGAACCGCGGATCGCTGGCGATGACGTAATTGGTCAGCATGCCGCCATAGCTCCAGCCGCCGACGCCGAGTCGAGCGGGGTCGGCGATGCCGCGGGCAACGGCGTCGTCGACCGCGCCGAGCACATCGGGCACCGCGACTCCGCCCCAATCGGCATAGAGCGCCTTGGCGAAGTCCTGGCCGCGCCCGGTGCCGCCGCGCGGGTTGGCGGCGACCACCGCATAGCCGTTGGCGGCGAGCAGCTGCCATTCGAAACTGAAACCATAATTGAATTGCGCCTGCGGTCCGCCGTGGAGGCGCAGGACGGTTGGTACGCGGCCAGTTGCGCTGCCAATTGGACGCAGCAGGAAGCCGTGGATTTCGGTCCCGTCCCGGCTCTTGAAACTGGTGTCATCGACCGGCGCCAGCTGGACCTCGTTCAGCCAATCGTTGTGGTGCGTCAGCGGACGCAGGGTTGCGCCCTCGACGGTATAGACTTCGGCCGGATGCGACGGGTCTGACGCCAGCGCGACCTGTTTGGCCTTCGCCTGGTTGATTGCTTCGATGACTGAACGGCCGCCGGCGAGGCGCTTGATCGGACCCCCCGCGGCGGCGACGCTGCCGAGCCATTGGGTCCGGTCGTCCTCGACGATGAACCGTAATGAGCGGCCATCGGCCGACCACATCGGCTTGCCGACATTGCGGTCGAGGGTCGAGGTCAGGATGCGCGGATCGCCGCCGCTCGCGGGAACCACGGCGAGGTGGTGAACGCCATAGGAGAATAATTCGACCGGCCCGCCCTGGAGGTAGGCGATGCTGCGCCCGTCGGGGCTCCATGCCGGATAGCTTTCGGTGTCGGGTTCATTGTCATAGCCAGGGTAAGTGGTCAGGCGCGCCGGTGCTTCGCCTTTGGCCGATGCCGGGACCACCCACAGGTCGTAGTTATAGGATCGGTCCGGATCCTTGTCGCGATTGCTGACGAAGGCGAGGCGACTGCCGTCGGGCGACCATGCGGGCAGGAATTCGTCCGAATCGCCATCGGTCAAGCGGCGCGTCGCACCGCTCGCCAGATCGAACATCACCAGCCGCTGGTGACGGTTGCGCAAATAGCCGTCGATATCGCGCTTGAACTGGAAGCGGTCGATGACGATCGGCTTGGGCGGTTTCTTGTCGTCGTCGGACTTCGCGCTGCCATCATCAGCGTCGGGATCGGCGTCGAGCACCACGAGCGAGATCTGGCGGCTGTCGGGGGACCAGGCGTAATCGACCACGCTGCCGTCGAGCTTGGTCAGCGGCCGGGCCTCGCCGCCAGTGCGGTCGAGCAGCCACAATTGGTCATTGTCATGCTTGTCATTGCGCGACGAGACGAAGGCGAGATAGCGGCCGTCGGGGCTCCACCGCGGCGTGTTTTCGCTCTCCTTGGCGCGGTTGGTCAGCTGGACGCTGCGGCTGCCGTCCCACGAGGTCATCCAGATGTGGCTGAAATTCTTGTCGGCTTTGGTGTCGACGGTGCTGACGCTGTAGGCGACCCAATTGCCGGCGGGGTCGATGGCCGGGCTGTCGACCGTTCGCAGTTTCGCCAAATCGTCGAGGGCGAGCGGTCTCGCCGCGGCAGGCGCCGCCAAAGCAAGGGCCGCGGCCCCACACCAATATGCCAAGTGCGATCCGCTCATGTCTACAAACCCCCCATTCTGATGCGTCACTGAATTGGCCCAAAATTGCACTTGGCGCTAGGCCCCTGCGGCAGCGCGGATGGACCCTAGTCCGGGTCCGCGACGTTCAGCCGCAAAGTCCAACTGAGTCAGGAGAGTTGAGTGTTTTCCAAAACATCGCGTGTTGTGCTTGGAAGTCTGTGCGCGGCGAGCGCCGCAATCGCGCTTGCGCAGACCGGCCCCAAGGCCGTTTCCGCGCCCGCCACCGACGCCGTTAAGAGCCAGCCGGCTGCTGACAAAGCCGCCATCCCCTTTGCCCCTCCGGGTACCAGGGGTTCGCCGATCATCGGCGAGATTTTTCATGCGCAGGTGCTGCTCGACGCGGCTGGTTTCTCGCCCGGCGTAATTGACGGCAAAAGAGGCAAGTCGCTGACCCAGGCGATCACCGGCTTCCAGGAAGCGCACGGGCTCGACACCAACGGCACCCTCGATGGGCCGACGCGGCAGGCGCTGCTGCAGGGCGCGCGGCCGTCGACGGTCAAGGTCAAGCTTGGCCCCGACGACGTCAAGAGCACCTACATCTACCCGCTACCCAAGGACCCGGCGCTGCAGGAAAAGCTGCCGTTCCTGGGCTATCGCAACATGCTCGAAAAGGTCGCCGAGCGCTATCATACGACGCCTGCCACGGTGGTTGCCTTGAATGGCCCGCAAGCGCTCATCGGGCTTGGTCAAATGCTGCTTTTGCCCAATGTGGTGCCGACCTCGCGCGATTATTCCGGCGTGGCGGGCAAGGGCGCGACGGTCATGAACCTGCTCAACGTCGACGCCCGCCAGCCGCAAGGCAAGTCGATCCTGGTCGACAAGAGCGCCGGTGTGTTGAAAGTGCTCGACGCGGACGATCGCCTGGTCGCGCAATTCCCGGTGACGATGGGCTCGACCCATGATCCGCTGCCGGTCGGCGACTGGAAGGTGACGACCTATGCCTTCCTGCCGCCCTTCCATTACCAGCCCAATCTGTTCTGGGACGCCAAGGATACGGCGACCGAGCATATGCTGCCGGCGGGTCCCAACGGGCCGGTCGGGGTCGCCTGGCTCGATTTGACCAAGGAGCATTACGGGATCCACGGTACGCCCAGTCCCGAGACCATCGGCCGGGCCGAAAGCCACGGCTGCATCCGCATGACCAACTGGGATGTGATGCGGCTGGCGCGGATGATGAAGCCGGGCTTCGCGGCCACGTTCGAGGAATAGCATGTTCAAGGTCGTCGCCACCGCCATCGTCACCGCGGTCCTGACCAGCGCCTTGTGGATATTCGTCTATAACATCGCCTACGCGCCCCGGACAAACGCCAATGGCGTCGTCACTTTGGCCGGCAAAGTCGCGTCTTTGAATCCGCACGGGCTTGTGGTCGGTCCCGCCGGGCTGGCGATCCCGGTGGCCGGGGTCAATGCGAGCCAGCTGACCGACACGTTTACCCGGGCGCGGGCCGGTGGCGCGCGGGCCCACGACGCGATCGATATCATGGCGGCGGCGGGAACCCCGGTCGTCGCCGCCGCGCCGGGAACGGTCGAAAAATTATTCTACAGCGCGGGCGGGGGCGGGATCACCGCATATGTGCGCTCCGACGACGGGCACTGGACTTTCTATTACGCGCACCTCCAGGAATATGCTCCGGGCCTTGCCGAGGGGCAGCATGTCGCGCGCGGATCGCCGATCGGCCGGGTCGGCTCGACCGGCAATGCCAATCCCGCCGGGCCGCATCTCCATTTCGCGATCAACCACATGAACCCGGGGGAGAAGTGGTACCACGGCACGCCGATCAATCCCTATCCGCTGCTTGCCGGTAAGCAGGCCAGCCGCTAGACGGCGCGGCTCAATTCACACACCCGTTCGGGCTGAGCCCGTCGAAGCCCTGCCTTTTCTTCGCTCTAGCCAGGTGAAGGACAGCCCTTCGACAAGCTCAGGGCGAACGGCTGAGGGACAGCAAATATGAAGATCAGCGGCGTGGACATCCGTCCCGGCAACATCATCGAATATGAAACCGGCATCTGGCGCGCGGTCAAAATCCAGCACACCCAGCCGGGCAAGGGCGGCGCCTACATGCAGGTCGAATTGAAGAACCTCATCGACGGCCGCAAGAACAATGTCCGCTTCCGCTCGGCCGAGACGCTCGAGCGCGTCCGCCTCGACACCAAGGATTTCCAGTTCCTGTTCGCCGATGGCGACATGCTGACCTTCATGGACAAGGAAACCTATGAACAGATCAGCATGCCAAAGGATCTGCTCGGCGACGCTGCGGCGTTCCTCCAGGATGGCATGGACGTGGTCATGGAGCTCTATGACGAGCGGCCGATTTCGGTCCAATTGCCCGACACCATCGAAGCGATGATCGTCGAGGCCGACGCGGTGGTGAAGGGCCAGACCGCGAGCTCGAGCTACAAGCCGGCGGTGCTCGACAATGGCGTCCGCGTGATGGTCCCGCCGCATATCGGTGCTGGCACCAAGATCGTGGTCGACGTCTACAGCCAGGAATATGTCCGGCGGGCGGATTAGCGCATGGTTAGCCATTCCGGCCTGATCACGGTGATGACGCGGGCGGCGCGGCGGGCGGCGCCGCGCCTGCGCCGCGATTTCGGCGAGGTCGAGCAGTTGCAGGTCAGCCGCAAGGCGCCGGCCGATTTCGTCAGCCTGGCCGACAAGCGCGCCGAGGACACCATCGTCGCCGAGCTGCGCGCCGCCCGGCCCGATTGGGGCATGCTGCTCGAGGAAGGCGGCGAGATCGAGGGCAATCCCGACAAGCCGCGGTGGATCGTCGATCCGCTCGATGGCACCAGCAATTTCTGGCACGGCATCCCGCAATTCTCGATCAGCATCGCGGTCGAGGAAAAGAAGCCTGGTGGCGGCACTGAAATCACCCAGGCGCTGGTTTACCAGCCGCTGACCGACGAGAGCTATTGGGCCGAGAAAGGCCGCGGCGCCTGGCTCAACGAGCGGCGGCTGCGCGTGTCCGCCCGCCGCGATCTTAGCGAATGCGTGATCGGCACTGGCCTGCCGCATTGCGGGCGCGGCGATGTCGCCTCATGGAGCAAGATCTACGCCGCGATCGCGCCCGAGGTTTCCG
>JBDSNQ010000225.1:0-4702 GCA_039915275.1 Sphingomicrobium sp. | reverse complement strand
GTCGATCGGCTTCGGCGCCCACGTCGCCGCGCCCGAAGACCGCAAGACCGGCGAAGTGCTCCAGCATTGCGAGCCCGAGGATCTATTGAAGTTCGGCCTGATCCCCGAATTCATCGGCCGCCTGCCGGTCATCGCGACCTTGATGGACCTCGACGAGGAAGCCCTGGTCAAGATCCTGATCGAGCCCAAGAACGCGCTCGTCAAACAATATCAGAAGCTGTTCGACATGGAGGATGTCGAGCTCGCTTTCTCCGAAGACGCGCTGCATTCCGTCGCCGTCAAGGCGATCGACCGCAAGACCGGCGCGCGCGGGCTGCGCTCGATCCTCGAGGGCATTTTGCTCGACACCATGTTCGACCTGCCGTCGATGGACGGGGTCGACGAAGTCCATATCGACCGCGACGTGGTCGAAGGCCGCAAGGAACCGGTCCGGGTCTATGCCAAGAAGGGCAAAGCTGGCGACGCCGCCTGATTTCGAAGCGTTTTTCCTCCGCTCAAACCTAAGGTGCTGATGGCCGATGCCTGACATCGCGGCGCGGTCGGACATGTGGCGGCCGCCGATTGCCTATCTGCCGAAGGCGCTACTCGAACCGCGCCGGCCGCTGCTCGCTTTGGCGGTCGCTTGGTTGCTGGTGTTCGTTCCAACCCTGGCGCTGGGCGCCGCGGTCTCGGCGGTCATGCCGCCCAGCGCCTTTCCGACATTCCCCAACGCGAGCTGGTACGTTTTTTTGCTGCTGGTCGTCATCGGCCCGCTGACCGAGACGCTGATCATGGGCGGAGCGCTGGTGCTGCTATGCCGCTTTATGAGCCCGACCGTCGCGGTGCTGGTGAGCGCGTTGGGGTGGGGGATCGCTCACTCGACCGCGGCGCTCGGCTGGGGTTTGGTGATCTGGTGGCCGTTCACGATCTTCTCGACCCTGTTCCTGACCTGGCGGACGCGGTCGACGATGGCAGCGATCGGCATGGCGGCGACCGCTCACGCGCTGCATAATCTGGTGCCGGCGATGCTGCTGGTGCTGGGTCTCGAAAGCTAGCGCGCGGCGACCTGGTCGCGCTCGCCGAAATAGCGCGCGATGATCGCCGGGTCGCGCTCATATGGATCGGGCCGAAACTCGATTCCCTGCGGCGTGGCGGCGACCGTCAAATAGGTCACATAGACCGGCACCGGGTCGGGAAGGTCGACGCGGTCGGGGCGGTCGGGATCGTGCGGCGTGGGCAGTCCGCCCATCAGCCACACACCGAGCCGCGGCGCGTCCTCGAGCCGGATGCAGCCGTTGCTGACCCAGCGGTTGGTGTCGGCGAACAGCTCCTTGTGCGGCGTATCGTGCAGATAGATGCCAAAATCATTGGGCATCATATATTTGACCTTGCCCATCGAATTGGCCGGCCCGGGCAGCTGGCGCACGCGGATGATCTTGCGGCCATCGGCGGCGGCTTGCCAGTCGACCGTCGTGGGGTCGAGCGCGGTGGCCTCGTCGCTCCAGTCGTTGAGCACTTCGTAACGGCGGTCCTTGAGGTAAGTGACCCCCTGTTTCAGGACATTGGGCGCGATCAGCTTGATGACCAGCTCGGGCGGCACGTTCCAATAAGGATTGACGCTGGCGTAGCGCAGTTGCGCCGCCATCATCGGCGTCGCCGTTTCTTCCTTGCCGACGATGACCTTCATGCTGTCGACCGGCTTGCCATTCTCATACATGAACAGCCGGGCAGCGCCGACGTCGACCAGAATGTAGCGATGCGCCTCGGTCGCCAGCGGCAAGCGCCGCGCGCGCTCGAGATTGACGATGATTAGCCGCTCATAATGGTTGGCGCCGAGGTTCAAGGACGCGATCGTCCCACCGCCGGCAACACCGTCGGCCTTGAGCGCATGGGCCTGCTGATATTCCTTGACGACATTGGCGAGGGCAGGGTCGAAGGCGGCGCCTGGCGGCAAGCCAAGGCGTTCGCGCAACATGCCGACCCGATCGTCCTGCGACCCGGGCTTAAGTGTCGCTCCCGCCGGTATCTTGAGCTGGGGGAGGTCGCCCCAGCGCTGTTGATATCGGACCAGGCCACGGCGCAGGTCGGTGTAGATCGGGTTGACGGGCAGGAACAAATCATAAGGCGCGCCGGCCCATTCCTCGAACGAGATCTGGTGCAGCGCGACGTCATTGTCGCGCAGCTTGGGCGCGATCTCGGGGTCGATGTAGATCATGTCGACGCCCTGCTCGACGCTCGGCGGCAGGTCGATCGGCTCGATCGGCTGCTCGCGCTGCGCCAGCGCCGATGCCGACAGGCTGAGCGCGCTGACGGCGAGTAGAAGGCGAAACGATTTGAAGAGACCCTGATTCATGCCGGGAAGCTTAGCACGCAAAGCTGAACGGTAGCAGAATCAGTGATTTATTCGCTTTCTGGCGGCGATTCAGCAGCCCTTACCAAAATCGGGCATTCTCTGGGGATAGTTCCAGCGCCTTTATTGCGCCGCGCCGACCCGCCGCCCATATAGGCAAGCATGACCCGATTGTTCCCCATTCTGCCGCTCCGCGACATCGTCGTATTTCCGCAACGGATTGTCCCTTTGTTTGTCGGCCGCGAGAAGTCCGTGGCCGCGCTCGAAGCCGCGATGGCGACCGATAAGGAATTGTTCCTGGTCGCCCAGCTCGATCCGGGCGAGGACGATCCCGATCGCGATGCGCTATACGACTTGGGCGTCGTGGCGACCGCGATGCAGCTCCTGAAGCTGCCCGACGGCACCGTGCGGGTGCTGGTCGAGGGCATGCGCCGGGCGAAGCTGGTCGATCTGGTGGCCAAGGACGGCTATATGGCGGCCGAGGTCGAGGACGTCGAGGAACTGCCCTCCGAGGGCCCCGAAGCCCAGGCGCTGATGCGCTCGGTGATCGACCAGTTCGAGAATTACGCCAAATTGAACAAAAGGCTGCCGCCCGAAACCGGCATCCAGCTGGCCGAGATCGAATCACCGTCGGTGCTGGCCGACGCGGTCGCCTCCAACCTGTCGATCAAGGTCGCCGACAAGCAAGCGCTGTTGGGCGAATTGAACCCGGTGCGACGGATGGAAATGGTGTTCGCCTTCATGGAAGGCGAATTGGGGGTGCTCCAGGTCGAGAAAAAGATCCGCAGCCGGGTCAAGCGCCAGATGGAGAAGACCCAGCGCGAATATTATTTGAACGAGCAATTGAAGGCGATCCAGCGCGAGCTGGGCAATGAGAGCGAGGAAGGCGGCGACGAGCTAGCCGAACTGGCCGCCAAGATCCGCAAGACGCGCCTCAGCAAGGAAGCCCGCATCCGCGCCACCTCGGAATTGAAGAAATTGAAGGCGATGGCGCCGATGTCGGCCGAGGCGACCGTCGCGCGCAATTATCTCGACGTGCTGCTCGGCCTGCCGTGGGGCAAGAAGTCGCGGGTCAAGAAGGACATTGCCGAGGCCCAGGCGATCCTGGACGAGGACCATTATGGGCTTGAGAAGGTCAAGGACCGGATCGTCGAATATCTCGCGGTCCAGGCCCGGACCAACAAGCTCAAGGGGCCGATCCTGTGCCTGGTCGGGGCACCCGGCGTCGGCAAGACCTCACTTGGCCGTTCGATTGCCCGGGCGACGGGGCGTGAGTTTGTCCGCCAGTCGCTGGGCGGGGTTCGCGACGAAGCCGAAATCCGCGGCCACCGCCGGACCTACATCGGATCGTTGCCGGGCAAGGTCATCGCCAATCTCAAGAAGGCCGGGACGTCCAACCCGCTGTTCCTGCTCGACGAGATCGACAAGCTCGGCACTGATTTCCGCGGCGACCCGGCGGCAGCGCTCCTGGAAGTGCTAGACCCCGAACAGAATTCGAAGTTCCAGGACCATTATCTCGAGATCGATTACGATCTGTCGGACGTGATGTTCGTCACCACCGCGAACTCGCTCGACATTCCGCAAGCGCTGCTCGATCGGATGGAGGTCATCCGCCTCGAAGGCTATACCGAGGACGAGAAGGTCGAGATCGCCAAGCGTCACCTGATCCCCAAGCAGATGGAAGCGCACGGCCTCAAGCCCGAGGAATTGCAATATAGCGACGGCGCGCTGCGCGGCATCATGCGCCACTACACGCGCGAGGCCGGCGTCCGCACGCTCGAGCGCGAGCTGGCCAAGGTCGCGCGCAAATCGCTGCGCCAGATTCTCGAGGGCAAGATCACGTCGGTCGAGCTGACCGAGGACAATCTCGGCGAATTCCTCGGCGTCATCCGCTACCGCTACGGCGTCGGCGAGGAAGAGGACCAGATCGGCGCCGTCACGGGCCTGGCCTGGACCGAGGTCGGCGGCGAATTGCTGACCATCGAAGCGGTTACCGTCCCCGGCAAGGGCTTGGTCAAGACCACCGGCAAGCTTGGCGAAGTGATGCAGGAATCCATCCAGGCCGCGATGAGCTTCGTCAAGGCGCGCTCGCCCAGTTATGGCGTCAAGCCGTCGATCTTCGCCCACAAGGACATCCACGTCCATTTGCCCGAGGGCGCGGTGCCTAAGGACGGCCCATCGGCCGGTATCGGCATGGTCACGGCGATGATCTCGACGCTGACTGGCATTGCGGTGCGCCGCGACGTTGCGATGACCGGCGAGGTCACGCTGCGCGGCCGCGTGCTACCGATCGGCGGCCTCAAGGAAAAATTGCTCGCAGCCTTGCGCGGCGGCATCACCACGGTTCTGATCCCGGCCGAGAATGAAAAGGAT
>JBDSNQ010000194.1:0-2780 GCA_039915275.1 Sphingomicrobium sp. | reverse complement strand
GATCAGCCCGTGGGGCCTGCGGCTGCCGGCCGAAACAAAGATCGATGCTCATCCGGCCTTCGCCGACGGCCTGGTCGATGTGCAAGACGAAGGCAGCCAGCTGATCGCCCTGGCTTGCGAGGCCGGGGACGGGATGCGAATCCTTGATTTGTGCGCCGGGTCCGGGGGCAAGGCGCTGGCGCTGGCCGCGGCAGCTCCGGGAGCGGAGATCCTCGCCACCGATAGCAATCGCTCGCGGCTGTCAAAGCTGGCGCCGCGCGGGGCAAAGGCCGGCGCGAAGATTGAAACGCGGCTGCTCAATCCGCCGCACGAACTGGAGATGCTGGCCGACTGGGCCGGGACCGCTGACGTCGTTCTGGTCGACGCGCCTTGCTCGGGCAGCGGCACCTGGCGGCGCAATCCCGAAGGGCGCTGGCGATTGACGCCCGACCGGCTCGAGCGGTTGATCCAGACCCAGTCGCGGCTGCTCGATATCGCCGCCGAGCTGGTCCGCCCGGGCGGCCGGCTGGTTTATGCCGTGTGCTCGATTCTCGAACCCGAAGGAGAGGAGCAAATGGCCCAATTCCTCGGCGGCCGTTCATCCTGGGTTGCACAGGAAACGCCTATCGCGGCTGGGCGTTTGAGTGGGACCGGGCGGCTCCTGGTCCCAGGTCAGGACGGTACCGATGGCTTTTTCGTCGCGCGGCTGGTCCGGCCATGCTAGGTAAGCCGGGAGCGAATTGGAGACGTTGATGCAATTGCTGCACCGCTTGTTGCTGGTAGGCGCCGCTGGAGCGATTCTCGCGGCCCCGGTCGCGAGTCAAAAGCCCGACGACCAGATCGTGCCGAAATCGCAGGACATGGTCCGCCAGGGCGAAACTCTGCTCGCCGCGGGCAAGTTCGAAGCCGCCGACGACGCGCTTGAAACCGCGCTTGCGGTCGATCCGCGCAACCGCGCCGCGTTCGTCGTTCTGGCGCGCGTCGCGCAAAAGGAAAAACTGTTCGGCAAAGCGATCCGCTTCACCAACAAGGCGCTGGCGCTGGAGCCGGGCGATCGCGACGCGCTTGCGGTTCAGGGCGAAGCGATGGTCGAATTGGGCGCCGTGCCGCGCGCCAAGGATAATCTCGCCAAACTGCAGAAGCTGTGCCCGAGCGGTTGCCAGCAATTGGCCATGCTGTCGGCGGCGATCAGCCGCGGTCCGACGGTGGCCGCGGCCAAGCCCATTCAACTGCCCAAAGCTAATTAAGTCAGCGCTCTCGCAAGCGCGACAAACTGCTCGACGCTGAGCGTTTCGGCCCGCCGTTGCGGATCAATGCCGAGTTGATCGAGCCCCTCCAGTGCCCCCGGAACGCCCTTGAGGCTTGAGCGCAGCATTTTGCGACGCTGGCCGAACGCCGCTCCGCTTACCTTCTCCAGCACGGCCAGATCGACCCCGGCCGGCATCTTGGCTGGCACGATATGGACGATCGCGGACGTCACCTTGGGCGGCGGTACGAACGCCGAACGATTGACGGTAAATGCGATCCGCGGCGACGCGCGCCATTGGGCCGCGACCGCCAGGCGGCCATAATGCTCGGTGCCGGGCTTGGCGACAATTCGCTCCGCGACTTCCTTCTGGAACATCAAGGTCAGCGATCGCCACCACGGCGGCCAGTCCGTACCGAGCCAGCGCAGCAGCAGCGCGGTCCCGACATTATAGGGCAGATTGGCGACGACATGGGCGCCGTCCCCGGCCTCTCCGCACTCATCGACGGTCATGGCGTCGCCCTCGATGACTCGCAATTGGTCCGGAAAAGCCTGCTCGAGCTCGGCCAAGGCGGGGCGGCATCGGTGATCCCGTTCGACCGCGATCACCTTCGCACCGGCGTCCAACAGCGCCCGTGTCAGGCCGCCCGGACCCGGTCCGACTTCATAGACCGTTTCGCCAGCAAGGCGTCCCGGCACGGCGGCGATGCGGTCGAGCAGCTGGCGGTCGAGAATGAAATTCTGGCCGAGGGATTTGCGCGCCTGGAGGCCGTGCCGCGCGATTACGTCGCGCAGTGGCTCCAGCCCCTCGGTCACGCCGCCGAATTACGATAAGCGCCGCATTGCGCGGCGAGGCGGATCGCGGCGGCCATCGCCCGCGGGTCGGCGCGGTCCTGGCCGGCGATGTCGAACGCGGTGCCGTGATCGGGCGCGGTGCGGACGATCGGCAGGCCCAGCGTGACGTTGACGCCTTCCTCGAAATGCAGCGCCTTCAAGGGGATCAGCGCCTGGTCGTGATACATGCACAAGGCGGCGTCATATTTCGCCCGGGCGCTGGTGTGGAACATGGTGTCGGCCGGGTGGGGGCCGGTCACGCGCCAGCCTTCGGCGATCAGGGCCGCAACCGCCGGCTCGATGATCTCGATCTCCTCGCGGCCGAGCGTCCCGCCTTCGCCGGCATGCGGATTGAGCGCCGCGACCGCCAGCCGCGGATCCTCGATGCCGAAATTGCGCTGCAGCCCGCGCAGCGCCGCCCGCGCCCGCGATTCGATCAGCGCGCTGGTCAATGCGCCCGCTGCCACACTGAGCGGCAGATGGGTGGTGACTGGCACCGTGCGCAGCGTCGGGCCGCACAGCATCATCGCGACATTGGTGGCGCCGACGCCGCAGCGCTCGGCGACAAACTCGGTCTGGCCGGGGTGGGAGAAACCGATCGCGTAGAGCTGTTCCTTGGAGACCGGGCCGGTGACGACGCCGGCGGCGGAGCCCGAGCGGGCTAGGCCGACCGCGATCTCGAGCGAATCGAGCGAGCAGTGCGCGCCGGCAACGCTGGGAT
>JBDSNQ010000105.1:0-2599 GCA_039915275.1 Sphingomicrobium sp. | reverse complement strand
TGGCCGGAAATCACCAGCACCGGCAGGCTGGCGTCGCGGCGCTTGATCTCCTGCAGCAGCTGCAAGCCGTCGAGCCGCGATCCCTGGAGCCAGACATCGAGCAGGACCATCGACGGCCGGCGGTCGTCAATTGCGTTCAAGGCGGCGGTGCTGTCGGCCGCGGTGCGGACCGAATAGCCCTCATCTTCCAGCACTCCGCTGACCAGATCGCGAATGTCGGCTTCGTCGTCGACAACCAAGACTTCAAGCGCCATCAGCCGATTTCCTCTGTATGACCATCATCATTGCCGGTGTCCCCGCCGTCGCCGTCTTCCGAAGCGAGCTTGCTCAGCCGCTCGGCGTCGAAGGCGATGCGGACGTGAGTCCCTCCCCCCTTGCGGTCGAGGAAGGCGATTTCGCCCAAATGCTCCTCGACAATTTTCTTAACGATCGCGAGCCCCAGACCGGTCCCACGAACCCGCGTCGTCATATAGGGCTCGGTCAGCCGCTCGCGGTCCTCGGGCAGGCCGATGCCAGTATCGAAGACGTCGATGACGAGCTGGTCGTCATCCCTCCGAACGCGTAAGTCGACGCGATCGCCGGCCAGGCTGTGCTCGCCGCGATTTCGCAGTGTTTCAATAGCTTCTACGGCATTCTTGACGACGTTAGTGAGCGCTTGTGACAGCTGGCGGCGGTCGCTGACCATCATAAACTCGCCTTCTGGCGGATCGATCGCGAAGGTCATGCCAGGATGCGCGACCTCGTGCAGGAACAGCGCCTGGCGCGCGATCTCGTGGACATTCTCCTCGCGGAATACCGGCTTGGGCATGCGCGCGAAGTTGGAGAATTCATCGACCATCCGGCGCAGATCGCCGACCTGGCGGACAATGGTCCCGGTCAATTGCTCGAAGATCTTGGGATCGGACTTGATCTCTTCACCGAACCGCCGCTGCAACCGCTCGGCGGCGAGTTGGATCGGAGTCAGCGGGTTCTTGATCTCGTGGGCGATGCGCCGCGCGATATCCGACCAAGCGGCGCGGCGCTGGTCAGCGAGCTGCTCGGTGATATCGTCGAAGGTCAGCACCGCGCCGTCCTGATAACGCACGCGCTTGACCGCCAAGGTCCGCTGGCCAGTGCCGACGGTAACCTGAACATCCGCCTCGGGCTGGTCGCCGTGGATGAATTCGTCGAGGTCGGGAGAGACTTTGGCCAGCGCCATGCCTTCGAGCTCCTTGCGGCCTTGCGGCAGGAGCGCTTCGGCCGAGCGGTTGATGAGCAGGATCCGGTTCCTGGCATCGAGCGCGATGACGCCCGCGGTGACGCTCGACAGCACCGCCTCGATGAACGCGCGGCGGGTCTCGAGCTGGGTGTTTGCGGCCTTCAACGCCCCGGTCTGCTCGTCGAGCCGGCCGGTCATGCGGTTGAACGCCGTCGCCAGCATCTGGATTTCATCCTCGGTATTGGCGACCGGGACGCGGGTCGAGAAGTCGCCCTCCTCGATGCGGCCGGCGGCGGCGACCAATTGCCCGACCGGGCGGACGAGGCGATCAGCCAGCTTCAAAGCAGTGAAAATCGCCAGCCCAACGATGATCAACGCCCCGAACAACAATGCCGCGTTGAAGCGCAACTGGTTGGTCCGCGATCGGGCGAGCAGCACCTGGTAATCGTGCATCACGTCGTTAGCGCGCTGGAGCTGCTGCTGGAACCGGGGTTCGAAAACCCGCGCCGCATAGAGATAGGTGTTGGGGCCGTAGTCGAGCCGGGTCAGCGCCCCAATGCGGTCCGACGAATCGATGGCGACGCTCGGCTTGCCCTTCAACTCGTCAATCTTCTGGGGTGGAATGACTTTATCCAGCGGACGGTCATAGGGATTAACCAGGGCCAGCGTCCGAATCTGCTTGTCCGGCCCGTAAGTAAAAATGATCGCTTCCGAGAGGCTGCGGTTAAGCACTTGGTTGCGGCCGAACGCCTCGGCGAAGCGCGGGTCCTCGATTGGAACGGCGCGAAGGTAGCCGGCCAAATCGCTGCTCATCGTGATGGTCTCGTTGGCGACCCGCTCGACCTCCGAATCGTAGGTCGACCGAGCGACCTGAACCGTATTCTCCAGCATCCCGCGGGCGCGGTCGGAGAACCAGAATTCGAGCCCGCTCTGGAACAGCAAAGAGGCGAAGATCGCCACCAGCACGGTCGGCACCGCGGCGATAACCGAGAACAGCGCCACCAGCCGCGTATGCAACCGGCCGCTGCCCAGCCCTCCTTTGGCGGCGCGGTCCATTGCCACTTTGCGCGAGAACAGCACCATCAGGACAATCGCGGGAATGAGATTGGCGATCAGCAGCAGCGCGATCAGCGGCGGGGAGAGCAAGGTTCCGGGCTGGGCGCCGCGGCTCAGCACCAACCCGCTGAACGCCGCGATGACGATCAACAGAGCGCCGGCAACGTAAGCCGCGTAGGTATAAAGGCGGCCGCTCGCCCGCTCGCGCGCCAGCCAGTTCGCCGTTGAGTTGAGCGCCGTCGTGCCGGCTCGTGCATCCATCACTGTGGCCCTAGCACGATCGCGTTGCATGAAAAACACACTCTGTGTGCTGTCGGCGCTTTTAATCGGTCAGGCGGCGGCCTT
>JBDSNQ010000210.1:0-6720 GCA_039915275.1 Sphingomicrobium sp. | reverse complement strand
CTCGCCGCCGGTGACCGCGCGCGGGCCGCGGCAATGGTCGAGGGCATGGGCAGCGATGCCGGCCCAGCGCGGCAGCGAATCGCGGCCGGCAAGCGGATCGGGCTGGCGATCGACGATCCGGCCCGGGCCTATGCCGAACTGCTGCTTGGCCTCGCCGTCGACCTCAACCGGCTAAACAATCGCGCGCTGCCGGTGAGCATGGTCCAGGTCGCGCGCTACGCCGACCCCCGAAACAGTGCCGGTTCGGTGCTGCTCGCGCTGCTGCTGGAGAGCCAGGGCCGGACGGACCAGGCGCTGCTCATTCTCGGCGCGGTGGCCGCGTCCGATCCACTGGCGCCGCAGGCGCTCGACGCGTCGGCGCGAATGCTGATCGACCAGAAGAAATTTGACCAAGCGCTGGCGCTCGCCCGCTTATCGACCACCGCCCGCGATGCCACCGTCGGCGACTTTTCGCGGCTGGGCGACGTGCTCCAGTCGAGCAAGCGCTACAATGAGGCGGCCGACGCCTACGGACGAGCGATCGGCCTGACGCGGTTGCAGGGCCAGGCGAGCGATCTGTGGCCGCTGATGCTGCTGCAGGCGACCGCCTTCGAGGCTGCCGGTCGCTGGCCCGAGGCCAAGCAGGCGCTGCAGGCCGCACTCGTGCTGGCGCCCGACCAGCCGCTGATCCTCAATTTCCTCGGCTATGCCAAGCTCGAGCGCGGCGAGGATCTGGACGCCGCCGAAGCGATGATCCGCAAGGCCAGCGCGCTCGCCCCCGAGGACGCCTCGATCACCGATTCGCTTGGCTGGGCCTTGTTCAAGCGCGGGCGCTATGCCGACGCCATCGAGACGCTCGAACGGGCCTCGGTCAAGGACCCGCGGCAGCCGGAGATCAACGAGCATCTCGGCGATGCGTTATACTCGATCGGGCGGCGCTATGAAGCGCGGTTCGCTTGGAACGCCGCGCTGATCAGCGCCGAGGACGATGTCGCGGCGCGGATCCGGCTGAAGATCGCGGCCGGCCTGACCCCGGCCACCGCCGCGCCTTGAGCGGTTACATCGAGACTGCCTTCGCCAAATTGAACCTGGCGCTGCACGTTCGGGGCAAGCGCGACGACGGCTATCATACAATCGAGACCATCTTCGCCTTCTGCGAGGACGGGGATGTGTTGAGCGGCGAAGCCGGGGACGCGCTGTCGCTCGACGTCAGTGGGCCATTCGCCGGCGACGTTCCGTCGGGAGAAGACAATCTGGTTGTGCGATCGGCTCGCGCGCTGCGGCCGGATGCGGCGGTCAGGTTGCGGCTGGTCAAGAACTTGCCCGTCGCATCGGGAAACGGCGGCGGATCGGCTGACGCGGCGGCGGCCCTGCGGTTGCTGACCAAGCTGTGGGATATCCCGGCATCGCGTGCGGCCGAAGTCGCGCCCTTGCTCGGAGCGGACGTGCCGGCGTGCTTGTTATCGCAGAGCTGCCGCGGGGAGGGTGCCGGCGACCGCGTCGAGCCGATCGAACTCGGCCTGTCCGGAACAGCAGTCCTGCTTGTGAATCCACGCATTCCGCTGTCGACTGGTGCGGTATTCGCGCGGTGGGACGAGGTCGATCACGGGCCGCTCGGGGACTGGCGCGAAGGGCGGAATGATCTCGAGCCGGCGGCGATTGCGCTGGTGCCGGCGATTGCCGAGGTGCTGGCCTGGCTGAAACAGCGGCCCGGCGCCGATTTCGTGCGCATGTCGGGGAGTGGGGCGACTTGCTTCGCTTTGTTCGCCGACGAAGCGGCGCGGGACGCGGCTGCGAGCGAGGTTGCGCAGTCCTGGTGGCATCTGGCGACGCGATTGCGCTAGAGGGCGCGAATGCGTCCTATCCTTACCGCTCATGCCATGCACACCGCCGAGCAAGCGGCGATCGATGGCGGCACGCCGGTCGAGACGCTGATGGAGCGGGCCGGGGCGGCGCTGGCCGAGGCGGCGTATCGCTTCGCCGGGCCCAAGCCGGCGCTGATCCTGTGCGGGTCGGGCAATAATGGCGGGGATGGCTATGTCGCGGCGCGGTATCTTGCCGAGCGCGGTGTCGACGTGCGCGTGGCTGCGCTCGCCAAGCCCAAAAGCCAGGCAGCCCAATTGGCGCGATTGCAATGGACCGGCACGGTCGAAAAGCTGAACCAGGACACCAAAGGCGCGCCGCTGCTGATCGACGCCTTGTTCGGAACTGGTTTGAAGCGCGGTCTCGATGATGCTCTAAGCGTTCTGCTTTCTGAATTGGTGCATGAAGCTAATGTGGCTGTCGCCTGCGACTTGCCGAGCGGGATCGAGGCCGACAGCGGAGCGCAGCTCAATCCGCTCCATGCCTTTGACCTTACCGTCACCTTCGGCGCGCTGAAGCCGGCGCACCGACTCCATCCGGCGATGCACAAATGCGGCCGCGTGGTGCTCGCTGACATCGGCATCGAGGCGAGCCCTGAGTGGCACGAGATCGCGGCACCGATTTTACCGCCGCTCGATCCCGGCGGGCACAAATATTCGCGCGGGCTGGTTCACATGCTGGCCGGCCAGATGCCCGGCGCGATCGCGTTGGCGGCGACGGCCGCGGCGCGGGCCGGCGCGGGCTACGTCCGGGTCAGCACCTCGCATCTTATCGCCACGCTTCCCGCCGCGGTGGTCCAGGTCGACACCGCCGAGGTCAACGACCCGCGCATCGGTTGCCTGCTGGTCGGCCCGGGGATGGGCGATATCCCGCAATTGATCACCCTCGCTTTGACCAGCCAGGCGCCCAAGGTGATCGACGCCGACGCCATCACTTTTCTCGGCGATCCCGAGCGGCTGCGCGGCCAGGACGCGATAGTGACGCCGCACGAGGGCGAATTCACGCGCCTGTTCCCCGGCATCACCGGCACCAAGCCGGAGCGCGCGCTGGAGGCCGCCAACCTCAGCGGAGCAGTGATCGTCTTCAAAGGCCCCGACACGCTGGTCGCGTCGCCCGATGGCCGGCTCGGTTTTGCCCCGCCGGCACCGGCGTGGCTGGCGAGCGCGGGCACCGGAGATGTCCTGGCGGGATTGATCGCCGCCATGCGCGCGCGTGGCTTGCCGGCGTTCGAGGCGGCGTGCGCTGGTGTGTGGCTGCATGGCCGCGCCGCCGAAGTGGCCGGACCGCACCTGATCGCCGACGACCTCGCCGCCGCCATCCCGGTGGTCCTGTGAGCGAAACAATCGTGCGCATCGCGGCGCGCGGCGAGGGCGTCACGGCCAGCGGCCGCCACGCCGCCTTCGCGGTGTTGGGCGACACGCTGGAGGACGATGGCAGCGTCGTTCCCGGCCCGCACAATCAGCGACCGCCGTGCCGTCACTTCCCGGAGTGCGGCGGCTGCCAGTTGCAGCACGTCGATGACGCGGCCTACCGGGACTATCTCCAGTCGCGCATCGCGGGCGCGCTCGCCCAGCATGATCTCGAGACCGACATCCGCGAACCCCATTTGTCGCCACCGCTGAGCCGCCGCCGCGCCAGCCTGCGCGCGCTCAAGCTTGGCCAGCGAGCGGTGATCGGCTTTAATTCGACGCGCTCGCACCAGATCGTCGATATGCGCGAGTGCCATATCCTGCGGCCTGAGCTGTTCGCATTGGTGGCGCCGCTCCGGACGCTCCTCAGCAATCTCCTGCGATCCAAGCGGCCCGGCGAAGCTCAGCTGGCGCTGACCGACCAGGGCGTCGATGTGATGCTCAAGGGCGTCGGCGTCGAAGGGCTGGAAGCGATCGAGGCGCTGACCGATTTTTGCACCGGGCAGCAGCTCGCCCGGATGAGCCTCGACCAGGGGCTGGGGCCAGAGACTTTCTATGAGCCGGTGCCGGTAACGGTGACCCTGTCCGGACGGCCGGTGCCATTTCCGATCGGCGCGTTTCTTCAGGCGACCGAGGACGGCGAGGCGGCGTTGGTTGCCGCTGTGCGCGAGGTGGTGGGTGAAGCGAAGCGCAGCGCCGACTTGTTCGCCGGCCTTGGCACATTCGCATTGGCGCTGCCCGGGCAGGTCTATGCCGCTGAGGCCTCCCGCGAGGCGGTGCTGGCGCTCAAGCGGGCGGCGCCGGCCATCGCCGTCGAGCATCGCGATCTCTATCGGCGGCCGTTGGACGCGGCCGAACTGGCCAATTTCGACGCCGTCGTGCTCGATCCGCCGCGCGCCGGCGCCGCAGAGCAGATCGCCAATCTCTCGTCGTCTGCGGTTCCGCGCATCGTTTACGTCAGCTGCAACCCGGCGACCTTCGCGCGTGACGCCAAGACGCTGGCCGACGGCGGCTACACGCTGTCCTGGGTGCTGCCGGTCGGACAGTTTCGCTGGTCGACCCATGTCGAACTGGTCGGCTGTTTCACCAAATAGAGGGCGATGACGATCGGCACCAGCGCCGGGCCGGGCAAATGGAACAGTCCGAACGCGAATTGCAACGGCTGCAACCCCCACGCCAGCAAGGTCAGCAGGCGCCCGGCGGTCCCGATCGGCATCAGCAGCACCATCGCCACCACCAGCGGCAGGGTGTCGTAGGACATCATATAAGGCGTGCCGTACGCGGCGCAGGCGAGGAAGATCGCGTTGGCGCGCCGGTCGTCGGCCGGCGGACAGCGCGAGAAAGTGATCCACACCAGCACCACGGCGACCAGCGACACGACCGCCTGAACCGCGCCCGCCGCGCCGATCGACAGGCCGGCCGAGCGGGCGTTGATGAACAGGGTCGCCATGTGCAGCTCGCTGAGATTCTCGGAATCGGTCAGAATCTGCGTCTGGTTGGCGATGCCGTGGGTCAGATAGGCCAGCCAGACGTCGCTGCCCCAGGCCAGAGCCGTAAGCGCGGCGAGGGAAATTGCCGTCACCGTCGCGGCGCCGATCACTCTCCAGCTGCGGGTCGCAAGCAGCATGATCGGGAAGAACAGGCCGAGCTGGGGCTTGATGGTCAGCAGGCCGAGGATCACGCCGGCCACTAGCGGTCGCGTTTTGCGCCAGCGCAGCACGGCCAGCATGGCGGCGGTGGCGACCAGCGCCATCTGGCCCGAAACCAGCCCGAAGATCGCCGCCGGCGATAGCAGCAAAGGCACCAGGTATCGCGGATCCTTGGTCCACAGCCTGAGGCCGAGAATGAAGGCGGCCACGCCGATCGCGGTCCACAGCGCCAGCGCGGGCAGATAGGCCATCAACCCAAACGGCGCCGCCAGCAGCATCAGGGTCGGTGGGTAAGACCATAATTGCTGCGGATAGCCCGGCCCGGTGATTGCATCGGTCGCCGCAAAATATGTGGCAAGGTCGTAATAGCGGCCCGGATTGGGCTCGCTGGCAGCGCGGCCGTACATCCAGAAATTGAGGAAATCGCGGCCGACGACGTGGAGCTTGCCGTCACGCGGGATGGCGTGCGCGAAATCGAGGCCCGCGACATAGACCGCGCCATAAGCGACAAACAGGATGACCGCCGCCCAGCTGAGCAGCCTCAAGCGCTCCGATGTGTCGCTCATTAAGCTAGATCAAACCGCAATCGTGCGCGATCCGCAGGGCCGCGTGGGTCGTCAGGCCGATCAGGCACAGCGAGGCGAGGAAGAACAGCGCGAAGCGGTACATGACGATATTGACCGTCGCCTGGACGATGCTGTGGATGACCCGCAAGCCGACATAGCCCCAGGCCAGCCAATAATTGATGCCGGTGCCCATGCCCATCAGCGCCAGCGTGATGGCAATCGCGTAGAACAGCGTCGGCTGCTCCATCAGATGCGCGTAATTGTGCGATTTCCATTGCACTTCGTCGGGGATGACCCCGTCGAGGTTGGCGCCGCGCCCGCCGACCAGGCCGTTGAGGCTGATCCCTGCTTTCTTCATCGCCGGCATCCGCGTCACCACCATCCACAGCATGACAATCAATGTCCACGCGACCAGCGCCACCACCGGCGCCAGGATCGGGCTATATTCCATGATGTATCTCCCCCCGGACGAAGGAAGACAGTGCGTCAAACTTGGTGGAGGCGCAACCTAATCGAACGGCGCGTTAGTCGAATAGCTTCGAAAACCGCCGCTTATTGCGGGTCTTCCATGCGCCGCGGTGCCAGGCATCGCTGGCCAACAGCGGTAGCACGCTGGTCGCTTCGGCGAACACCATCTGCTCCTGCGCGGTCGATACCTTGCCCCAGCTCGCCGCTTCCTGCAGTGTCGAGGACGAGCAGGCGCCGTCGCGGACGTCGGCGACGGTGATCTGGACGGCATATTTGTGGACTTCGACGTCCTCGTGGCCGAGGATTTCGGCGCAGACCACGGTATCCTGGGCGAAATTCTTGGGGACGCCGCCGCCGATCATGAGGAGGCCGGTGGTGCCGGCCTTGATCTTGATGTCGGTCAGCTCGCGAAAGTCGGCGATGGCGTCGAGCACCATATAGGGTCCGCCGCGCTTCATCGCGTCGACCTGGTGCTTGACGAGACCGAAGCCGGCCGATGAATCGACGAAGGCCGGGCAGAAGATCGGCACATCATGCTCATAAGCGAGCTGGACCAGGCTGCCGTCCTTCTTGGCATTGCCGTCGGCAAGCCACTTGCCCATCTCGCGGATGAAGGCGCGCGATGAATAGGGACGCGGCTCAAGACTGTCGGCGATGGCGCCGATGGTGAAGTCGCAATCCTGCAATTGTGTCTCGTCGATATAGGTGTCGTAGATGCGATCGATGTAGAGCGAACGCAGCGTATCATCGTCAGGAATTTCATTGGCTTGGTAGTGTTTGTGGCCA
>JBDSNQ010000005.1:0-1929 GCA_039915275.1 Sphingomicrobium sp. | reverse complement strand
CTCAAGGCGGAAGCCAAGCAGGCGATCGACGACGCCGGGACCGGTGACGCCGACGACCGCGCAGCCGCCAAGCGGGCAATCGACAAGGTTGGCGAACAGCCGGCCTAGCTTTGCCATGGCGATGAGTGCGGCGGCTTGCTAAGGGCCGGGACACCCCCGCCGTGCACCGTTTCAGCAATCAAGGACGCACTATGATCCCGACTGGCCAGGACAGTCTCAACACGCGCTCGACCCTGACCGTGGGCTCCACTAGCTACACTTATTATTCTCTGCCCAAGGCGGCGCAAGCGCTCGGCGATATCTCGCGGCTGCCATTCTCGATGAAGGTGCTGCTGGAGAATCTGCTGCGCTTCGAGGACGGGGTGACGGTCACCCGCGACGACCTCCAGGCGATGGTCGACTGGCAGAAAGAGCGGCGGATTGCGCGCGAGATCCAGTACCGGCCGGCGCGGGTGCTGATGCAGGATTTCACCGGGGTGCCGGCGGTGGTCGACCTCGCCGCGATGCGCGACGCGATGACCGGGCTCGGTGGCGACGCGCAGAAGATCAACCCGCTGGTGCCGGTTCATCTGGTCATCGACCACAGCGTGATGGTCGACGAATTCGGCACGCCGCAGTCGTTCGGCAAGAATGTCGAGCTGGAATATGCCCGCAACGGCGAACGCTATGAGTTTTTGAAATGGGGCGCGGGCGCGTTCGACAATTTCCAGGTGGTCCCGCCCGGGACCGGCATCTGCCACCAGGTCAATCTCGAATATGTCGCGCAATGCGTGTGGGTGTCCGACGACCAGGACGGCGCGGCGCTGGCATACCCCGACACATTGGTTGGGACCGACAGCCACACGACCATGGTCAACGGGCTGGGCGTGCTCGGCTGGGGAGTCGGCGGAATCGAGGCCGAAGCGGCAATGCTCGGCCAGCCGGTCAGCATGCTGATCCCTGAAGTCGTCGGATTTCGTTTGGCGGGCGAGCTCAAGGAAGGGATCACCGCCACCGATTTGGTGCTGACCGTGACCCAGATGCTGCGGGCCAAAGGCGTGGTCGGGCGGTTTGTCGAATTTTACGGGCCGGGGCTCAACGCGCTGAGCCTCGCCGACCGCGCGACGATCGCCAATATGGCGCCCGAATATGGCGCGACCTGCGGCTTCTTCCCGATTGATGAGCGGACGCTCGACTATCTCAAACTGACCGGGCGCGAGGAGGAGCGGATCGCGCTGGTCCGGGCTTATTGCCAGGCGCAGGGGCTGTGGCGCGACGATGCCTCGCCCGAACCGGTATTCACCGACACGCTTGAGCTCGACATGACGACCATCGAGCCATCGCTGGCCGGCCCCAAGCGGCCGCAGGACCGGGTGCTGCTCACGCAAGTCGACGACCAGTTCAACGCCGAGCTCGAGACCACCTACAACAAGCACAACGACCCGCGGGTGGCGGTCGAGGGCGAAGACTATGACCTCGGCAATGGCGACGTGGTGATCGCCGCCATCACCAGCTGCACCAACACCTCCAACCCGTCGGTGCTAATCGCCGCCGGGCTGGTCGCGCGAAAAGCCCGGGCCAAGGGCCTGACCAGCAAGCCGTGGGTCAAGACCAGCCTGGCGCCGGGGAGCAAGGTGGTCAGCGATTATCTCGACGCGAGTGGATTGAGCGAGGATTTGAACGCCTTGGGCTTCGACCTCGTCGGTTACGGTTGCACCACCTGCATCGGCAATTCGGGGCCGCTCGCAGAACCCATTTCCAAGGCGATCGCGGACCATGATCTGGTCGCGGTCAGCGTGCTCTCGGGCAACCGCAATTTCGAAGGGCGGGTGTCGCCCGATTGCCGCGCCAATTATCTCGCCTCGCCGCCGCTTGTGGTCGCTTATGCGCTCAAGGGGACGGTGCGCTCCGACCTCGCCGCCGAACCGATCGGCATCGCGTCCAATGGCG
>JBDSNQ010000267.1:0-6342 GCA_039915275.1 Sphingomicrobium sp. | reverse complement strand
GGGCCGCAAGGAGGCTGCCCATGATTCTCAAAGGCAAAGTCGCGCTGGTCACCGGATCGACCTCGGGCATTGGCCTCGCCATCGCCCGCGCGCTCGTGGCCGAAGGCGCCAAGGTGATGCTCAACGGCTTCGGCCCGGCCGAGGGTATTGCGCGTCTGACCAGTGAGCTTGGCGCGGTCCACGACGGCGCCGATCTGTCGCATGCCGCAGAGATTGAGGCGATGATGCGGCGCTGCGCCGACACGCTTGGGGCGCCCGACATCGTCGTCAACAATGCCGGCATCCAGCACGTTGCGCCGGTCGAGGATTTCCCGCCCGATAAATGGGACGCGATCATCGCCATCAATCTGACCGCGGCGTTCCACACCATCCGGCTCGCGCTGCCGGCGATGCGGAGCAGGAAATGGGGCCGGATCGTCAACACCGCGTCGGCCCACAGCCTCGTCGCGTCGCCCAACAAATCAGCCTACGTCGCCGCCAAGCACGGCATCGCCGGCCTCACCAAGACGGTCGCGCTGGAAGCGGCGCGCGACGGCGTCACCGTCAACTGCATCTCGCCCGGCTACGTCTGGACGGCGCTGGTCGAAAGCCAGATTCCGGACACGATGAAGGCCCGCGGCTTGACCCGCGAGCAGGTCATGAACGACGTCCTCTTGGCCGCTCAGCCGACCAAGCGCTTCGTCACCCCCGAAGAGGTCGCCGCGTTCGCTCTCTTCCTGTGCCGCGACGACGCTGGCTCGATCACCGGCGCCAATCTCAGCATGGACGGCGGCTGGACCGCCGCTTAGCTTCTCGTTTCGCCCCGGTACCGTTTGATATAAATCAAATGGTTCCGGCCACCGACTCGAGGAGATGCCTGATGTCCACCGCAACCCCCGCCACCGAACAATGGCTCGACGGATCCGGCGGCCGCATCTTCACCCGCCACTGGGAGCCCGCCGGGACACCGAAAGCCAACCTCGTCATCTGCCACGGCGTCAATTCGCACGGTGGCCAATACATTCGCGCCGGCGAGGAGTTCGCGTCGCGCGGCTTCGCCGTCAGCGCGCTCGACCTGCGCGGCCGTGGGCGATCCGAGGGCGAGCGCTTCTACGCCGAGAGCATTGACGACTATGTCTCCGATTTGGGCCTGGCGATCGAGCTCGGCCGCTCGCACCACCCAGATCTGCCGCTGTTCCTGCTCGGCCACAGCGCCGGCGGCGTGACCTCCGTGACCTACGCGCTCGACCATCAGGACAAGCTCGACGGCCTGATCTGCGAGAGCTTTGCCTTCCGCGTCTACGCCCCCAATTTCGCCTTGAAGGTGCTCGAGGGCGCCAGCCACATCGCGCCCCACGCCCACGTCCTCAAATTGAAGATGGAAGACTTCTCGCGCGATCCCGACTGGGTGGACCAGCTCAACGCCGACCCGCTGACCAAGGACGAGGTCCAGCCGGTCGCAACGGTCGCCGCCTTCGCCCGCGCCGGCGAGCGCTTCGAGCGCGAGTTCAACCGCATCACCTTGCCGGTCCTCATCCTCCACGGCACCGCCGACAAGGCCACCCGCCCCGACGGCAGCCAGGAGTTCTACGACCACGCCAGCTCGACCGACAAGACGCTCAAGCTCTACGAAGGCCATTACCACGACCTCCTCAACGACCTCGGCCGTGAGGCGGTGTTCGACGACATCACCAGCTGGATCGGCGCCCACATCGGCCAGCAAGTGCACGCGGAAATGCCGCTCGCAACCTAGCCGAGCCGCCCGCGAGCAGCGTAGCGATTGCCAGCAATCATCTGCAGCGAATGGAAGCGGCGCGGCTTAGCCGCGCCGCTTTAGGAGTACTCGCCTGCTTCAGCGGCCTTGAGGTTGGTCGCCCGCATCTTGCCCCGGTCGTCCTGTTCGACGTCATAGGACAAGCGTTGATTCTCGCTCAGCGTACTCATTCCGGAGCGCTCAACGTCAGAAATATGGACGAACGAGTCCGCTCCACCGCCTTCAGGTTGGATGAAGCCGAAGCCCTTTTGCTCGTTGAAAAACTTAACCGTGCCGATCGGCATTTCACTGTTCCTTCTTTGTTGATCTGGAGTGTTGAAATTCCATTGCTCAGAGCAACGCAGAATTGATTTCGGCGAAGACTCGTCGTCGGTCAACGACTACGCGCAGTTTCGGTTCACCCGCAACACATTTTGGCCTGACCTTGGCGGTGACTCGCAACCGCCTCGCCCACGGCCTCGGTCTCAGCCTGCTCACCGTCTGGCTGTTTCTGGGCTATTGGAATTACCGGATCGCCTGAAGACCAGCGGCATAGTCGCACCTCGTCGGCGTGCGGGGCGTCCTACCGTACGAAACCGCCCGCCCAGTCTGCCGAAGCTTCCAGTTCATCGGGCGTCATTCCCGAACGCTCCGCCGCTACTGCAAGGGCGCGAAGCGCAACGAGTTCTTGTCCGCGTAGCGGCTCATCGAAATGGACCCCGCAACGTCCGCAGACGCTCCAGACGACCGTGCCAAACGTATCGATCGCGCCACACTTCAGGATGACGTCCTTGCCCACGGCGGGCAGCTCTGCAGCCTCCAGACGGGCACCGGTGCGAGAAACGTCCAACAGCCTGACGCTGTTGCGGCCGCCAAGACCTTCGACGGCAGCGGGCAACACAAAATATGCGCGCGGCTCGATTCTCCGTCCCCGACGCTCGGGATCGTCTTTTCGGGGCGCATTGCGCCGATCGGATGGGGCGGCGGCCATTAAATCCGAATAGGATGTTCCGGTTAAGATCGAATTATGATCGTGAGATCAGAGCTACTGCCCTTGTAGTGTCCGCTTTCGACCCATTGCGGACATTAGCGACGAATTATTCCGCTGGATCGCACGGTCCAAATCTCTTGAAGAACGGCCCAATGGTGATGCCTTGGACGATCACGGAAAACAGCACCACGACATAGGTTGCCGCGAGGATAATGGTGCGTCCTGGCCCCATTGGAAGAGAAAGCGCCAAGGCAACCGAAATGCCGCCTCGCATTCCGCCCCATAGCAAAACCGGCACTGACAATCCGTCGGTCGGGGTCACCCATCGAATTGCGGCTAGCGGGGCTGCGACGGACAGCGCGCGGGCCAGCAGCACCAAGGGGACGGCAATGGCCCCCACCAGCAGGAGCCGCCCATCTGGAGCGATAGCGATGAGTTCCAGCCCAATCAGCAGGAATAGGATTGCGTTCAAAAGCTCGTCTACGAGCGCCCAGAACTTGAGCACATGGTCGCGCGTTTCATCACTCATGGCGAGGGCGACACCGGCATTGCCGATCAACATTCCGGCTACGGCCATCGCTACCGGACCGCTGACATGCAGCCAGCTCCCAAGAGTGTAGCCGCCCATTACCATTGCCAAGGTAATCATTAGTTCGACGTTATATTCGTCGATGCTTCGCATGGCCCAGAAGCCGACTGAACCGACCACAAGCCCCAACATGACGCCGCCGCCCGCTTCCATGGCGAACGACTGAACGGCCGATGCCACCGTGAATGTTTCTGAACCCGTCGCAGCTGTCAGCAGGATTGCGACGACCACAACCCCAACTCCATCGTTGAACAGGCTCTCGCCAGCAATCGTCGCCTGAAGTGTAGGTGGGCAGGCTGCACGCTTCAGGACCCCCATTACAGCTACCGGGTCGGTTGGACTGATCAGCGCTCCGAACACGAAGCACCAAGAGGGCGGTAACGGCACACCAAGCGCGAGCGTTAGAAAATAGAAGCCGCCACCGACGATCAGGGTCGAAAGCAACACGCCGACCGTGCTCAACACTACGATGGGCCAACGGCCCTTTTGCATATCACCCCAATCGACATGCAATGCTCCAGCGAACAACAAGAACGAGAGCATCCCGTCCATGAGGGTGGTTTCAAAGTCGATGCCATTAAGGAAGGTAGCCACCATGGCCGACAAATCGCTGGCGGGAAGTGCGTAATCGATTGCGATGACCAGTAGGGACGCAACCGCGCCCATCACTGTCATCGCTACCGAAGACGGCAGGCCAATCAGCCGGTGATTGATATAGGCCAGCACGGCAGTCAGGACTACCAAGATAGCGGCGGCGTCGAATGCGCTCAGGGCAAAACCATGCATCGTGGTTTGATGTGCCCAATGACCCGGCAAAAGACCAGCCATTGGCTCATTGGCCGACCAAAGCCACTCCTGCTAATGACCGCTTTCCACCCAAAGCAGACACCAGGCCAAGGACTACAACCACGACCATGCCAGTTGCGTGGCTGGATTGGTTCGCTACGCTCGCAGAGACAATGAAACGCGCCTTCGCCTCCCTCACCCTCTCCCTCGCCGCCTGCGCGGCGATGACCCAGGGCGGCGGCGTGATCGACGCCCCCGCCCGCGACTGGCGCCAGATCGCCACGCCTGACGACCGCGCCCGCCTGCGCGATTGGCGCAGCACCTTCACCTCCGCCCTCCAATCCGCGCGCGCCGCCGGACATGCCGCCGAGATCGCCCGCGAAGGCGCTTTGCTCGATCCCGATGCCGCGCTCGCCGGTGGCGGGCCGATCCCCAACGGCGATTACCGCTGCCGGGTGATCAAGTTCGGTGCCAAGACGCCCGGCATGCTCGATTACGTCGGCTACCCCGCTTTCACCTGCCGCATCGCAGCGGACACGGACCTGCAATCCTTCGCCAAGATGACCGGATCGCAGCGCCAGATCGGCCTGGTCTTTCCCGGCGATGCCTTGCGCCAAATCTTCCTCGGCACCGTGGTCCTCGGCGACGAGCGCCGCGCGATGCAATATGGCCGCGACGACGAGCGCGACGTCGCCGGCTTCGTCGAACGCATCGGCCCCAACCGCTGGCGGATGCTGATGCCCAGGCCCCATTTTGAATCGCAGATCGACATACTCGAGCTCATTCCCGCAAATTAGGACATTCGTTCCATGACCAGGAAACTGCTACTGCTCGGCCTCGCCGCCATGACGCTGCCCACCGCCATTTCGACCGCCGCCAACGCCGCCGCGCTAAACGACGCCATCCGCGCCGACATGCCGCAGCTGATGACCCTCTACCGCGACCTCCACGCCAACCCCGAGCTGTCGATGACCGAGGTCCGCTCGCCCGCCAAGCTCGCCGCCGAGGCGCGCAAATTGGGCTTCACCGTCACCGAGCATGTCGGCAAAACCGGCGTCGTCGCGGTGATGAAGAATGGCGACGGGCCGACCCTGCTGATACGCGCCGACATGGACGCGCTGCCGGTGGTCGAGCAGACCGGGCTGGCCTTCGCCTCCAAGGTCCGCGCGGTGGCGCGTTCGGGGGTCGAAACCGGCGTCATGCACGCCTGCGGCCACGATACGCACATGACCAGCTGGCTCGGCACCGCGCGGCGGCTCTCCAGCATGAAGGATCAATGGTCGGGGACCTTGGTGATGATCCTCCAGCCGGGCGAGGAAACCGGCGAAGGCGCCAAGGCGATGCTCGACGACGGGCTCTACACGCGCTTCCCCAAGCCCGATTATGTGCTCGCCTTCCACGACGCCGCGGCGCTGCCCGCCGGCGTCATCGGCGTCACCCCAGGCTATGCGTTGGCCAATGTCGACAGCGTTGATATCTCGGTCAAAGGCGTCGGCGGCCACGGCGCTTACCCGCAAACCACCAAGGATCCGATCGTCCTCGCCGCGCGGATCGTCACCACCTTGCAGACCCTGGTCAGCCGCGAGAATGATCCCGCTAACCCGGCCGTGGTCACCGTCGGCAGCTTCCACGCCGGCGCCAAGCACAACATCATTTCTGACGAGGCCAAATTGCAGCTGACCGTGCGCAGCTACACCCCTTCGGTGCGCAAGCTGCTGCTCGACGGCATCCGCCGCATCGCGCGCGGCGAGGCGATCGCGGCCGGCATGCCCGAGGACAAGATGCCGGTGGTCACCATCCGCGACGGCGAATTCACCCCCTCGACCTTCAACACCGAGAAATTGTCGGCCCGCGCGCTCGCTCTGTTCACCGAGCACTTCGGACCCGAGCGGGCGATGAAGACCCCGGCGGTGATGGGCGGCGAGGATTTCAGCCGCTTCTGGCTCGCCGACAAGAAGGTCGAAAGCCTGATCTTCTGGGTCGGCGGCACGCCCCGCGCCAAATGGGACGCGGCCGGCGGCGATCAGTCCAAACTGCCCTCGCTCCACAGCCCGTTCTGGGCGCCCGATGCCGAAGCCGTAATCTCCACCGCCACCGAAGCCCTGACCCTTGCCAGCCTGGATATTCTGAAGAAGAGCTAAGCGCTCGCGGCGTTCAAGCGTTCGATCTGGTCGGGGGTCAGGTCCAGGGTCAGCGCCGCAATCGATTCCCGCAATTGCTCGACGCTGGTGGCGCTGGCGATGG
>JBDSNQ010000252.1:0-10489 GCA_039915275.1 Sphingomicrobium sp. | reverse complement strand
CCGGTGGTTGGCGCGGCCGATCCGCTGCAGCAGGCGCGAGCTGCCCTTGGGTGCGCCCATCTGCACCACCAAATCGATATCGCCCCAGTCGATGCCAAGGTCGAGGCTCGACGTCGCCACCAGCCCGCGCAGCCGCCCGGCGCTCATCGCCGCCTCGATCTTGCGCCGCGCTTCAAGCGCCAGGCTGCCGTGGTGGATGCCGATCGGCAACGCGTCGTCGTTGAGCGCCCACAGACCCTGGAAAATCAGCTCGGCCAGGCTGCGCGTGTTGCAGAACACGAGCGTCGTCTTGTGGGCCGCGATCAGCGCCATCACGTCGCGCGCGGCGTGGCGGCCGGAATGCCCCGACCACGGAATTTTGCCGTCGGGGATCAGGATCGACAGTTCAGGTTCGGCCCCGGGATCGCCAGTGACGAGGTCGATCAGCTCAACGTCGGCGTCGGGCGCGAGCCAGCCGCGATAGGCTTCGGGATCGCCGATCGTCGCCGACAGCCCGACCCGCCGCAGCCCCGGCGCCAGCGCCTGCAACCGCGCCACCGACAGGCTCAGCAAATCGCCGCGCTTGTCCTTGGCGAACGCATGAAGCTCGTCGACCACGATCGTCTTCAGCCCGGCGAACAGCGTCGCGCTCTCGGGATAACTCAGCAGCAAGTTCAACGATTCGGGCGTGGTCAGCAGGATCTGCGGCGGCCGCGCCCGCTGCCGCGCTTTGCGGTTCGACGGCGTGTCGCCGCTGCGGGTCTCGACTCGGATCGGCAGCCCCATCTCGCCGATCGGCCCGAGCAAATTGCGCTGCACATCGACGCCCAGCGCTTTCAACGGCGACACATAGAGCGTGTGCAGCCCTTCCGCCGGCGCCGCGATCAGCTCGCAGATCGTCGGCAGGAACCCCGCCAGCGTCTTGCCCGCCCCGGTCGCCGCCACCAGCAGCCCGCTTCGCCCGCGCTGCGCCAACTCCAGCATCTCCAGCTGGTGCCGCCGCGGCGCCCACCCGCGCGCCTCGAACCAGTCCTGGACGATTTGGGGCAGAGCGGTGGCGGTCAGCAATCGTCTCACACAATCGAGTCGACGACGAGGACGATCAGACCATCGTGGCGATGTTGCGCAGCGCCGCTTGCGCCCGTTCACGGTCGATCACCAGCGCCGCGGTCTGGGTGACGAGATCGACCAAAGTGAGGTCGCGCACGGTCGGTTCGCGCGGTTCGCGGTGGTACATGGCGAAGGTGCCGAGCACCTTGCCGCCGCGCGTCATGATCGGCGTCGACCAGCAGGATTGCAGCCCGTGGGGTAGCGCGACCGCCTTGTAGACAGCCCACAAGGGATCGGTCGCGATGTCGGTGACGAACACCGGCTGGCCCAGATAGGCCGCGGTGCCGCACGATCCCGCCACCGGGCCGATCTCCGCCCCGTCGATCGCCGCCATATAATCGACCGGCAGGCTCGGCGCGGCGCCGTGGCGCAAATGCTTGCCGTCCGCATCGAGCAGCAGGATCGATCCGAGCACGCCGGTCCGCGAGGTCGACTCGACGATGCCGATCAGCTCACCCAATGTCTGTTCCAGCGGACTGTCGCCGATCGCCAGTTCGAGCACTTTGTTGTGGGCGGTGCGGATGGTCTGGTTGCGCTGGTCGTCGGAGGCTTGATGGCCCTGGACAAACACGCCCGTCGTCTCGCCCTTGGCATTGGACAGCGGCTGGAAGACGATGCTGACCATGATCTCTTCCGGCGCGCCGCCCGAGCGCAGGACCCGCATGCTCATCCGGCTTTCGACCAGCGCCTCGCCCGAGATCGCCGCCGCGTCGAGCAGAGCGGTGAATTCCTGGTTGGCCAATTCCGGCAGCGCCCGGGCGAGTGGCTTGCCAATCAGCTGGCGCTTGCCGACCAGCTCGACAAACGCCGGATTGGCCATGACGAAGTCGTGATTATGCCCCTCGAGCAAAGCCGCGAACCCCGGCGCCAGCGAGAACATCCGGCGAAGCTGCTCGCGCTCGGCGGCGGAGTGCGTTTGGGCGCTATCGAGGACAATTTGCTCCGACATGAGGCCGAACATATAGCAACCGCTTTCGCCCGTCACGCTCACGCGCTGAATGGCGGCGGGTTGGCCCGATCCACCGACATTCGTTACACGGGTTCAAAATTGTCGGGGGCGGCCGTGCCATTCATCCTATTCCTCAAGTCCTTTGAGATTCTGCTCTTCGAGATCATGTCGTGGCTGGTTTTTTATCCACGGACGGTGTGGCGATCGGTGCGCCATCCGCAGCGGATGATGAAGCGGGCGGAACAGGAGCTGGCTTTGCCCGCCGCCGAGCAGTTTCGGGACGTCATCAGTCCGCCCATTTTCCTGTTGCTGACGGTGATCGCCGCGACCGGGATCGAGGTCGCGGTCGTCGGGCATAGCCCACTGATCGACAGCGGCATCGGGCTCGCCGCGATGATCACCGACAATACCAGCCTGATCCTGTTCCGGCTGATCACCTTCGCTTTGCTGCCGATCATTGCCGGTGTTTGCGCGCTGGCGATGCTGCGACGGCCGGTCGACCGCGATAGTTTGCAGCCGTTATTCTACGCTCAATGCTTCGTGACGACCCCGGTGGTGCTCGCCGCCAGCATCGCGGAAACCCTCACCCGCCTGCCGCAACCGGCGGCGAATGCCCCGGCAGCCTTATTGTTTGCCGCCGCCATGGCCTTTTACATCGGGGTCGAAGCGACATGGTTTGCCCGCGAGGCGAAGCGAAGCCTTGTCGTCGGCGCGGTCTGGGCGGTCGCGACGTTCGCGATCTCCCTATTGGCGGTTGCCGCAACCATCCTGCTGTTCAGCGGGCGGTGAGTTCGGGTCTAGCGCACCATCTCGGCCCGCTCGACGCCTGACTGCGCGAGCTGATCGTCGATCTGCGCGACCAAGCGCTTAAGGCCGGCGTCGTCCTTGGCTTCCGCTCGGGCGACGAGGACGTCTTGGGTGTTGGACGCGCGGAGTAGCCACCAGCCGTCTTCTGTGCTGACCCTCGCGCCGTCGGTGGCGTCGACCTTGGCGCCGTCTGCCGTCAACCGCGCCAGCACTTCGTCGACCACCGCGAACTTGCGGCTGGCGTCGACCGCAAAACGCATCTCCGGCGTCGCGACCGACTTGGGCATGGCGTCCATCAGTTGCGTCAGGCTCTTGCTCGATTTGGCCACCGCCTCGATCAGCCGCACCGCGGCGTAGAGCGCGTCGTCGAAGCCGTACCAGCGATGTGCGAAGAAAATGTGGCCGCTCATCTCGCCGGCGAGCGGTGCGCCAGTCTCCTTCATCTTCGACTTGATCAGGCTGTGGCCGGTCTTCCACATCAGAGGCTTGCCGCCCAGCTCGGCAATGCGGTCGAACAGCACCTGGCTCGCTTTCACGTCGGCGATGATGGTCGCGCCAGGCTCGGCTTCGAGCACCGGGCCGGCGAGGATCGCCAGCAACTGGTCGCCCCAGATCACCCGGCCCAAACCGTCGACCGCGCCAATCCGGTCGCCGTCACCGTCGAAGGCGATGCCGAAATCGAGTTCCTCGTAGAGAACCAGTTTCTTCAAGTCGGCGAGATTGGCCTCGACGGTCGGGTCGGGGTGATGGTTGGGGAACGCTCCATCGACATCGGTGAAGAGCGTGTGATGCTTGCCCGGCAGCCGCTCGATCAATTTCAGCAGCACCGGCCCCGCCGCGCCGTTGCCCGCGTCCCAGCCGATGCGGAACGACCCGCCCTGGAAATCCTCGACCAGCCGCGCGGCATAGGCGCCGACCACGTCGGCTTGCTCGATTTTGCCGCCGCCTTCGCTCCAGTCGCCGGCGGCCGCCCTCCGGCCGAGCGCCTGAATCTCTTCGCCGAACACCGAGCGGCCGTTGAGCAGCATCTTGAACCCGTTGTAATCGGCCGGGTTGTGGCTGCCCGTGACCTGGATGCCGCCGTCGACGCCCAATGTCGCGGTGGCGAAATAGAGCATCGGGCTCGGCCCCATGCCGATGCGGACGACGTCGAGTCCGCCGCGGTTGAGTCCCTCAATCAATGCGCCTTCCAGCTCGGGCGAATGGGTCCGCCCGTCGCGGCCCACCGCGACCCGCTTGGCGACTTCGCCGATCGCCAGCGCCGCAAAACTGCGTCCGAGCGCATAAGCATCGGCGTCGGTCAGCGTGTCGCCGACGATCCCGCGGATGTCATATTCGCGCAGGATGGAGGGGTGGAAGGAGTGGGTCATTGCGAGGGTGAACCCCTAGCAGAAGAATTTGGTTCACACGAAGCCACGATGGGAAGCCGTCATCCCGGCCTTGAGCCGGGATCTGCCTTTCTTGCGGCACCGGTGAAGAGAAGGCGGATCCCGGGTCAAGCCCGGGACGACGAAAAAACGTCTTCGCCCCTTCGGGTGAGATTAAGCGGCTTTCTCGACCTGGCCCGGCTCGGGCACGCCCAGACCCGCGATCATCTCGCGCAGTTCTTGGCGGGCGGTTATGTGGCCCATGCCGACTTCGCCTAGCTCGGCCAGGTCGAGCAGGGTCAGCCCCTTGGGGAACAGTTCGCGATAAATGACGCGCTCGCCCAGCCCGGGGATGACGCGGAAGCCGACGCGGCGGGCGAGCTCGTCCAACGCGGCGCCGACGCGGCGGAGGTTGTGGCTGTCGACGTGCTGCAGGCGGTTGCGCAGCACCACCCAGTCGACGCTGCGGCCGGTGGTCTTGGCGCGCTCGGTGCGGCTGTTCCAGATCAGCTCGGCGTAGAAACTGGGCTTGGTGATCTTGTAATTTTCCGGGTGGACCTGGCCGATCAGGTCGAGATCGACGAAGCTGTCGTTCATCGGCGTCACCAAAGTGTCGGCCTTCAAGATCGCGGCGTGGGACACTTCGTCGTCGCGGCCGGGCGTGTCGATGACGATCACGTCGGTATCCTGCGACAGCCGGTCGATCGCCGCAGCCAAGCCTTTCACGCTGTGATCCTCGAGCACTTCGTAGCGGGCGTGGGGCAGTGGCTTGTCGAGCCGGCGCATAGTCGCGTCGCGGTTCTCGAGATAGCGGGTCATGGTCCGCTGGCGGCTGTCGAGATCGAGCGCGCCGACCCGGTGGCCCGAGGCGGCCAGCGCGACCGCGGTGTGGACCGCCGTGGTCGACTTGCCGGTGCCGCCTTTCTCGTTGGCGAAGATGATGAAGTGCGGCTGGCTCATGGCTCCCCCCAAGGCGCTGACACCCTTGATCTTTATCGCGCCGCAAGTGCAAGCGCGGTCGAGACAGGGTGTATCGGAGCGTCGAATCCCATGCAAATCATTCGTCGCCTTGAAGAGCTTGCGCTTGCTCTTGCCGAGTATCGGCGGGCGGGTGATAAAATCGCCGCGGTGCCGACCATGGGCGCGTTGCACGCCGGGCACATGGCGCTGATTGTCGAAGCGCGGCGCCGGGCGGACCGGGTCGTGGCGACGATTTTCGTCAATCCGCTGCAGTTCGGGGCCGGCGAGGACCTCGATCGCTACCCGCGGCAGGAGGCGGCCGACGCCGCGATGCTCGAGGCGGAGGGCTGCGACCTGCTCTGGCTGCCGGTTGTTGACGACATCTATCCCACTGGATTCGCAACGAAAATCCACGTTGCGGGGCTCTCGGACCGCTGGGAGGGCGAAGCCCGGCCGGGCCATTTCGATGGCGTCGCAACGGTCGTCGCAAAGCTCTTTCTTATCATAGCCGCCGACCTCTTTTTATTCGGCGAAAAGGACTTCCAGCAGCTCGCTATAATCCGCCGCATGGCACAGGATCTCAGCCTCGACGTCGCAATCGTCGGACTGCCCACGGTGCGCGATACCGACGGCCTCGCTTTCTCCTCGCGCAATGCCTATCTTTCGGCGGACGATCGGCAATCCGCGCTGGCCCTGCCGATCGCGCTCAACACAGCCCGCGACGCAATTTTGGCCGGTGAACCATTTGCCGCTGCACTAACCAGCGCCAGGCAATCGATCGAAGGCGCCGGGTTTTCGAACGTGGATTATTTCGCCCTGGTCGATTCAGCCTCGCTCGAGCCGCTCGAAACGCCATGCGGCACGATGCGCCTGATCGCCGCCGCGACCATCGGCGGCACGCGGCTGATCGACAATATCGCGGTCGAAATGGACACATCTCCGCAACGCTAATCACGGCGTTAACCATTTGTTTGCCTTAAGCAGGTGAAACCCCCCCTATTGGAATTGGGGGAAGACATCATGGGTGCCATTAGCCAGAAAGGGGCGGAGTTCCTGATCCGGAGCCGCCTTGCCGACGCCGAGCGCGGCGATGTCGATGCATTGTTCGAGCTTGGCGTGACCTATTCGACGGGGCAGGGCGGCGTGCCGGTCGACCTCATCGAAGCGCATAAATGGTTCAACCTGGCGGCGCTGTCGGGCTGCACCCGCGGCCAGCAGTGCCGGGCCGAAATCGCGATGGAAATGACCGCGCGCGAAATTGCCGAAGCCCAGCGCCAGGCGCGCTCATGGCTCGGCGACGGACATCAGCGCCACGCCGCATAATCAGCGCATCAAGACCGTCGACACCCGGCGGTTCAAGGCCAGCGCCATATCGCTCGTTCCCGCGACGGCGGGACGTTCCTTGCCCCAACTGATGATCGTCAGCTGCGCCGCCGGAACCCCCTGCAACACCAGATAATCGCGCACAGCACTGGCGCGCCGTTCGCCGATCGCCAGCGCATAATCGCGCGGGGTGCGTTCGTCGGCGTGGCCCTCGATCCGCGCTCGGATCTCGGGATGGACAAGCAGCCAGCGCGCCTGAGCATTGAGCGTGGCCTGTCCAGCGGCGTCGATCCCGTGCGAACTGCCGGCAAAATAGATCGTATCGCTGCCCGATTTCGCGACCATGTCGGCCTGGACCATTTCAATCGTGATCGGCGGCGGGGGCAGCGGCGCCGCAGACAGGGCACCGCCGCTCAGCGCCATCGCGACCAGACCGGCAAGAATCACCCGTCGGATCACTTTGCACCCCCAGTCGACCAGTCGGGGTCGGAACCGTCCTGTGGTGTCACGATCCGGCGTGGGCTGCCGCCATCGACCGACACCGTGTTGAGCCCGGTCCGGCCGGCGGCGTCGCTGCGCTGGAACAAGATTTCGCGGCTGTTGGCGGCCCAGCTTGGCCCTTCGTCCTGTGGCCCGTCGGTCAGAATCCGCTCGCTCGTCCCGGAGGGGCCGATCACGCCGATCCGCAATCCATCGCCGGCGTTGCGGGTGAATGCGATCAGTTCGCCGTCCGGGCTCCACGCGGGCGACGCGTAATGCGCTCCGCCGAAGGTCAATCGCCGCTGGTCGGATCCGTCGGCATTCATGACATAGAGCTGCTCGGTTCCCGAACGATCGCTCTCGAACACAATTTTGGTGCCGTCGGGTGAATAGCCTGGCGCGGTGTCGACGCCGGTCGCGCTGGTCAGCCGCTGGAGCGCGGTGCCGTCGGCATTGGCGACATAGACATCGGTGTTGCCAGCGACCGCCATCGCCAGCAGCACGCGCTTGCCATCGGGCGAAAAGCGCGGCGCGAAGCTCATCGCATCACCCGGGAGAAGCGGCCGGTCGTCATTGCTGTCGAGGTCAATCAGGTGAATCTGCGGCTGGCCACCGGCAAAACTGACATAAGTGAGGCGATCGCCGCCCGGTGACAGTCGCGGAGTCAGCACGGTCATATCGCCGGCGGTGAGGTAGCGATGGCTTGTGCCGTCGCTGTCCATCAGCGCGATGCGCTTGACCCGGGCGTTCTTAGCGCCGCTTTCGGCGACATAGGCGATGCGCGTGTCGAACGACCCCGGCCGTCCGGCGAGCTGGGCATAGACCGCGTCGGAGCAGCGGTGCGCGGCGCGGCGCCATTCGCTCGGAGCAACGACGAAGCCCTTGCGGGCAATTTCGCGCGCTCCGGGAATATCGTGGAGATAGCAAGCGACCGTGATCCGGCCGTCGGATCGCGCCTGGACGAAGCCGGTGACCAGCGCCTTGGCCCCGGTCGTGCGCCACTGCTTGAAACTGGGCGCCGTCGCCTCGGGATAAGAATAGACCCGCGCATTTTCGGGGCCGATCGGCATGAGTTCGCGGGTCGAGCGGAGGTCCGAGGTAATGACGTCGGCGACGTAGCGCGCGATCAGGCCGGTATCGCCGGCCGGGGTCGACACATTGTCCGGCGTCGCCAGCTGCGGCACCGCAACCACGGTCGCCGGCGTGACTTGGGCGATCGCCGGCGACGGTATCAACAGCATTGCCGCCCAGACCTTGACCCTCAATCTCTGCATCACTCTCCTGGCACCATGATCGCCTTGAATCGCTCAACCCACGCCTTCGGCTGCCGCTGGGGCCGGCCGTCGGCGGTGAGGAAAGCCGCGGTCACCCGCGCGTCGGTCAGTGTTTCAGCTCCGCGCATGACTCGCTGGTGAATGAGCACCGACACCGCGCGGACTTGCTCGACCGTGCTGAGCACAATGAGGTCGTCGCCGAGGCGAGCGGGCTTGAGGTAGCGAATAGCGACGTCAGCCACCGCATAGGCGCCAACGCCGTCATGGTGAGCTGCCGCCTGGTCGACCCCGGCGGCGCGGATCATGTCCGACCGCGCCCGCTCCATGAACTTCAGATAATTGGCGTAATAGACGATGCCGGCGGTGTCGGTGTCCTCGAAATAGACGGTCAGCGCGAAATGATGCTCGGCGCCGACGAAGCCGCCGCGATAGGGCTGGTCGAGGGGCGACGTCACTTGCGCTGCCCGACCTCTCCGACCGCGCGGATGAGATCGCCCTGCGATTCGGAGATATCGGACAAATGCATGCCCCAGCCGGGCAGGAAGAATCCGAGCAAGCCGACTTCGCCGCCGACGCGATCGGTGCGTTTGTCCTGGGGATCGGCGTTGGTGCGGATCGAGAGGTAGCCGCGGGGGCCATCGTTGACGCATTTGGCGGAAACCAGGCCTTCGGTGCGAAGATAAGGAGTCGGTGGCGGTCCTTCAGTCGACCAGCTGATCGGGCCGCCCGGCACCGGCAACCGCGAATTGGCATACCAATAACTGTCGAGCTTCTCCCAATTGCGCGATCCCGGCCGCGCCGGGTTGACGCAGCCGACCGTCATTCCGGGCGAGGCGGCATAGCCGAAGATGGCGCCTGGTGGCGGCACATTGTGCTCGCGGAAACTGACCCAGCTAATCACGCAGCCGGTCTCGCCCGGACGGCTGCACAGCGGTGTCGCCTTGAACGTCCCGCCGACCAATTTGCCCTGCGGCACCAGCACATTGAAACCGGCCAGGATCGCCAGCTTCATCCGCCCAGCGACGGGCTTGCCGTCGATCTGGTTGGCGATCAGCAGGTTGAGCATCAGGCTGCCCTGGCTGTGGCCGATCAGCACGAACGGGCGTCCGTGGTTATATTTGGCGACATAAATTCGCCACGCGCTGGCGACGTCTGAATAAGCCAGCCGCGCCGCGGCGCCGACATCGCCGCCGGTCGCGGCAACGCTGACCGCCGCCAGGGTCATCTGGCGGTAAATCGGCGCGTATGTGCGGCAGACTCCGGCAAAGCGCGCGAACTGGACCTCAGCCGCGCCTTTTTCGGCATTGTCGGCGATCAGGTCGCTGTTCATGCCGCGATCACCCGACACCGTCGGATAGACATAGAAGCAATCGACCGGCGGGTCCTTGGCGACCGGGCTGGGTCCGTTGGAGCCATAGCCGTTGGGGTTGAGCGCAGTCGTTGCCAGCGGTTTCGAGCAGACGCCGGCCCGGCCCGGCAGGCACAGCCAGTTGGCCGGCTTGGCATAATCGGGTGTGGCGGCAACCGGTTGGGCAGTGGCGGGCGTAGCCGCCATCGTGGCCGCCAGAATCAGCACTGGAATTCGAATCACTTGGGCATCGCTCCCGGGTCGAACAGGCCGGACTGGCTTCCCGCGGGCGGGGTCAGCCCGAGGTGAGTCCAGCCGCGGCCATTGAGGCAACGCCCCCGTGCCGTGCGGGCGATGATGCCAAGCTGAATGAGGAACGGCTCGATCACGTCCTCGATCGTGTCGCGCGGTTCCGACAGGCCTGCGGCGAGGGTCTCGATGCCGACCGGGCCGCCCCCGTAGATATCGGCGATCATGGTCAAATAGCGCCGGTCCATCGCGTCGAGGCCGAGGGCGTCAATCTCGAGCCGGTCGAGCGCCGTGTCGGCGGTCGCGGCGTCGATCGTGGCGGCACCAGAGGCATGGGCGAAATCGCGCACCCGCCGCAGCAGTCGGCCTGATACGCGCGGAGTTCCTCGTGAACGGCGCGCGATTTCGTGGGCACCATCATCGCCAAGTTCGACCCCGAGCAGCCGCGCGGCGCGGCGGACGACCTGCTCCAATTCGGGTACGCTGTAGAAATTGAGGCGGATCGGAATGCCGAACCGGTCGCGCAGCGGTGTGGTCAGCAACCCCTGGCGGGTGGTCGCGCCGATCAGGGTGAAGCGCGGCAGGTCGATCCGCACCGATCGCGCCGACGGCCCCTCGCCGATCATCAGGTCGAGCGCGCGGT
>JBDSNQ010000156.1:0-4097 GCA_039915275.1 Sphingomicrobium sp. | reverse complement strand
GGAACCACATCGGCGTCGACCACTTGGCGTAGAATGCGGTGACCGCACCCGCGGAGGGCAGACTGGCGGTCTGGACCGGCGCGCTGGGGATGGCTTGCTGCGCGAAGGCCGGTGCAGCCGCACTCGCGAGCAAGCCCGCGCAAGCGATCGAACGAAGTGAGTGCGAGTTCATGCCTATCCCCTAGCCCCGGCTTTATGAACATTACCCATATGGCCGCATTTCTGAATCTGCCACGAACCGATTGGAATGTCAGCGGCTTCCAGCCCAATAACCGATGATTGGTTGGTCTGGACCGACGGAGCGTGTCCTGGGGGTATCACCTTGGCGCGCAGCCCGGCCGCTTGGCGATTGCCGATTTCCATCGCATAGGCCCGCGAGTTGGCCGGAGGCTTCCGGCGCCGAAGCGAAGGCATCGACATGGACATCAAGGGAATTGCCGCAATTGTCACCGGCGGCGCATCGGGACTGGGTGAAGCGACAGCGCGCGAACTGGCGCGGCGCGGCGCCAAAGTAGCGGTGCTCGACCGCGACGCCGACAAGGGCGAAAAGATCGCGGCGGAAATCGGCGGCATATTCTGCGAAGTCGATGTGACTAGCGACGAGAAAGTCGCGGCGGCGTTCGCCAAGGCGCGCGCGGCGCATGGCCAGGAGCGGGTACTGGTCAATTGCGCGGGCGTCGCCAACGCCGCCAAGACGGTCGGCCGCGACAAGGCGACCGGGGCCATCAAATTCTACCCGATGCAGCAGTTCGAGCTGGCGATCGCGATCAATTTGGTGGGGACCTTTCGCTGCATCGCGCATTCGGCGGCGGGGATGGTCGGGCTCGACCCGCTCGCGGACGGCGAGCGCGGCTGCATCATCAACACCGCCTCGGTCGCGGCGCAGGACGGGCAGATCGGCCAAGTGGCTTATTCGGCGTCGAAGGGCGGGGTGCTGGCGATGGCGCTGCCGATCGCGCGCGACCTGATGAACGACGGGGTGCGGGTCAACACCATCCTGCCGGGCGTGTTCAAAACGCCGATGGTAGCGATGATGCCCGAGAATGTGCAGGAGGCGCTGGGCGCCCAAGTGCCGTTCCCCAAGCGGCTCGGCAAACCGGAGGAATATGCGAAACTGGCCTGTTTCGTGGTCGAGACGCCCTATTTGAACGCGGAAGATATCCGGCTCGACGGCGCCATCCGCATGGCGCCCCGCTAGTTTTGGACGAGCTCAAGCTGCTCGACGCAATCGCGGTCGCGGCGCGCGAGGCGGGTGAGGCGATTCTCGAAATTGTCGCCCAAGGGTTCGAGGTCGAAAGCAAAGCCGATGCCTCGCCGGTGACCGAGGCCGACCGCGCGGCCGAGCGGATCATCCTGGCGGCCCTGGCCCGCGCCGCGCCGGGCGTCCCGGTGATCGCCGAAGAAGAGGTCGCCGCCGGGCGCATTCCGGCCCATGACGACCTCTATTTCCTGGTCGACCCGCTCGACGGCACCAAGGAGTTCGTCCGCGGCGGCGACGATTATACCGTGAACATCGGGTTGATCCGTGACGGGGCGCCGCGCCTGGGCGTGGTGTTCGCGCCCGCGCGGGGGGCGCTGCACGGCGGGTTGGCCGGCCACGGCGCCTGGGTCGAGGGCAGCGGCGGCCGCCGATCGATTGCAACCCGAGAGCCCGGGCCCGAGCTGATTGCGGTCGCGTCCAAGTCGCACTTCAACCAGGCGACCGCCGATTATCTCGCGGCTGCGGCCAACGGCAGCGATTATGTCGCGGTCGGCTCGTCGTTGAAATTCTGCCTGGTCGCCGAGGGCAGGGCCGACATCTACCCGCGCCTGACGCCGACCAGCGAGTGGGACACGGCGGCGGGGCACGCGGTGCTACTCGGTGCCGGCGGCCGGGTCGACGGGCCGGATGGAACGCCACTGTTTTATGGCAAAAGGGCGTTCATCAACCGCGGTTTTGTCGCGACCGGGGGATGGCAGGCGCCGTCGATCAAGCCGTGGCTGGAGGATTTTGCCGGCGGCGGCGACATTCCAGAAGGCGTCTAGTTTCGAACGTCCGCTCCGGGCGTCCGGAATTTCGAACGGCGATCTCAGGGGAAGAGATTGGTCCACTGCGGATCAGTCTCGGTCGCGCGGGTCACCCAGCCGCCGCGGCGCAAGTCTTCGACTTCGATGCGGACCAATTCGAGACGGCCATAGAGGTCGTCCGCCTCGGCGGTGTTGCCTCTTGGAACACTCAAGCTCCGCGCCAGCCGCTGAGCCTCGGCAATGGCCTGTGCGAGCTCAGCCAGCCACCGGCCGCGCTCGCCTGACGCCGGCCGTTCACCCATTTGATTCACCCATACTCCTCCTGATGAACCGGCTTAGGCCGCCTCGAATTATCGCCCTGTTGGGGATCGGTCCGTTGTGGAGCCAAAATCGTCTGACTTTTCTCCACAATGCGCGCTATTAACCTAAGTTGCTCGGTCCCGGATTGCGGAGGGACTCACTCATGGACGCCTATCTGACCGATGCGGTGAATCCGCACAGCGGCTTCGATCGCCCGCCGATTCTGATCGCCGGAGACAGCACGGCTGCGCTCCAGCGCGCCGCCCGGACGGTCGAAGCATGTGGCCTCAGGATCGCCGATACCGTCAGCCTCGAGGCCGCGCCCGAGCGCATCGACCGGCAGGCCGCCGCATCCGCTCTCTGGATCGAACTCGAAGGCGATCGCGGCCCGCTGCTCGATCGGCTGCTCGAACATGTGAACCGCGATGTCGCGCATGGGCGCTATCCGGCGATCGTTGCGGCTCCATCCACGCTGATCGACGCAATTACGGCCAAGCTCACCGATGGCGGCATCGAGTTGGTCGTCGACGGCAACGAAGCCGATCGGACGGCCGCGCTTGCGGTCGCGCTGACCGATGCTGGTCGCGCCGACCGCCTGTCGGATGTTGCGTCGGACCAAAATGCGACCCGCCTTCGCCAGCTGAGCGACGAGGTGAACCGGATCGCATCGACGCTGGCTCGCCTGTCGACCGGCCCGGCCGCGGTTGCGCGGCCGACCGAGCAGCCGCCGGTGGCGGGTGACCTGCCGCAAGTTTCGGCGGAAACGGTGCGCTCCGTGATCCGCGCCCGCCGCTTGCGCGGGCGCTATTTCCAGGAAGACATGTTCGCCGACCCGGCGTGGGACATGCTCCTCGACCTGCTCCAGGCCGAAATCGCGCAGCTTCGAGTGCCGGTGTCGAGCCTGTGCATTGCCGCCGCAGTTCCCGCCACCACCGCTTTGCGCTGGCTCAAGACCATGACCCAGCAGGGGATTTTCGTGCGCCGCGCCGATCCCCACGACGGCCGGCGGGTCTTCGTAGAACTTGCGCCGCAGGTCAGCCAGGCGCTGCGCCGCTATTTCGCCGACGTCGGCCAGCCGGCGGTGGTATGATGGTTCGACGATTGAAGATGGTGGGCGCTGACGGGCTCGAACCGCCGACCCTCTCGGTGTAAACGAGATGCTCTACCAGCTGAGCTAAGCGCCCTGGTTGGCGGGGTCGTGCCATGCAGTGGGCGAACCGGCAAGAGACGTTCATCACGCCGGGCTCGATCCGCGTCTCGCTTGGACCTCAAGAAAACAAATGTTCGCGCAGAGGCGCAGATACGCGGAGAAGAACAAGAGTATTGCAATTCGCGGACTCTCCGCGTCTCCGCGTCGCCGCGCGAACCAATAATAGCCTTGCTCTGCCGTTCGGACTTAATCCGGGGTCCTCGCAATGACTTGGGAGCTTACAGGCTGCGCACTAGCTTGACCGCAACCGCAAGCCAGGGCGGGTCGGTGACGACGCTTTGGCGGCCGCCGGCGCCGGGGGGGAGCAAATGGAGCTTGCCCGTTGTGTCGTCGGCGGAGGCCTCGCGGCCGATCAGGCGACCGAACAGGAAGCGCCCGGCCGGGCGGGGAAGGAGCACGTCGCGATTGAGGGCGTGAGCGAAATCCTCGGGCTGGAGCACGTCGCACCAGATCTCGTCGCCGGCGCGATAGTCGCCGAGGCTGGCCGAGACGGTGACCGCAACCTGACCGGTGCTGGCGCGGGGCGGGACGACCAATGCGGTTCGTTTGGGCGCCGACGCGCCGCCGGGCCCAAGAATTG
>JBDSNQ010000153.1:0-21148 GCA_039915275.1 Sphingomicrobium sp. | reverse complement strand
GGCAGCGCGCTTCGGCCTCGCCGCCGTCGATCATTTCGACCATGGCGGCGACCCCGGCACTGTCGAGCGCGGTCTTCACCTTGTCGGCGATCGCGTCATCGGCCGAGGCCGCGCCACCGCCGCGGTTGATGAGGACGGTGGCTCGGAATTCGGTCAGCTAGCCGGGCCGATGCGGAACGCGGCCAATTTGTTGCCGTCGAGGTCGCGGAAATAGGCGCCGTAAAAGGCCTGCTCGCCTTCGTCGCCGCGCAGGCCCGGCGGGCCTTCGTCGCTGCCGCCCAATTCGATCGCCTTGGCGTGCAGCGCGTCGACCCTGGCCCGGCTGTCGACCACGATCGAGGCCATATTGCCGTTGCCGGCGGTCGCCGGATTGCCGTCATAGGGCTTGGCGACGGCCAGCGCGGGCTGGCCCATGCCGGTTCCGTACATGGTGAAATTGTCGCCGAACTCCATCACCCGGCCGGCGCCGATCACCGGCATCAACTGGTCGTAGAAATCGCGGGCGCGGGGCAGATCATTGCTGCCCAAAACCACATAACCGATCATACTTTTTTCTCCTTATTCGAGCATCAGGGCACTAGGGACTCCTTCAGTGCACACGATCCAACCCGCTTGCCGGTAAAGGTTCGGGTCATCGCATAGTCACCCGAGCCGGTGAAATAGGTTGCCGTGTTAAGCTTGGCTTCGAAGCTGTCGGCTGTGAAGCTGCCGTCGGCGAGTTGCATGACCGTGCCGTGGCCCGGCCGGCTGCACGACAGCTGCAGGTTGAGCCGGCCATTGCGCACATAGCTGTTGGACGCAGTGCATTTGTCGCCAGCGTCGGCAAACACGTCGGGGGCAATGGTGCCGCCGGCGGCGATGCACGCTCGCCGGCTGGTCGGCGGATCCCCCGCTTTGCCCTTGGTCGCGGGCGCCGTTTTGTCGGTCGAACGGAAGCTGTCGATCTTGGCGGTGATGGCATATTCGCCGGGCTGGAGCGTCACCGCCTCGGCCTGTTCCGGCGGCGGCGCGGTGTCGCTTGAGCAGCCGGCCAGCAGGGCCGTCGCGGCCAGTCCCAAAATGATCGTTCGCATGGCTTTCCCCTGTTAGCCGGTCTTCTTGTCGCATTCGCCGACACGCTTGCCATCGACCCGCATCTTCATCGTCATCGACCCCATGCCTCCGGCGGGTGCGGACGCGCCGCGGTCCATTTCGGTGGTCATCGCCATATGATATTCGTCCGGCTTATAGTCGCCGGCCATGGTCATTAGCTGGGTGTGGCCGCCCGACGAGCAGCGCATCTTGGCGTCGATCACGCCATCGCCCATCTTGAAATGGTCGTAGCGGCAATTCTTGTTGCCGGCGAAGAAGTCCGCATTGGGTTTCTTGACATCGGCCGGGGTCATGCAGCTTTCCGTGGGCGGCCGCTTGGTCATATTCGCCATCATGGTGTCGGCGAACCCCTTGGGCATCCCGGGCGCATTCATCTCCTCGACAATGGCCTTGGTCTGCCATTTGCCGGGGCGAATGAATTCATCGGCGCCGCCCGCTTTATCGACCTTGGCGGCGACTTCGGCGATCGAGGCATTTTTCGCTTCGACCGTCGGGCTCGAATTGCACGCGGCGAGCGGCAATGCGCTTAGCAGCAAGATGGTGGCATGTTTCAGCATCGGTGCGCTCCCCCCATTTCCAGCGGATGCACCATATGCGCTTGGCGCGGGGATTCAATCGCCCGTCAGCGCGGCCTTGCTTCGAGGATCGCCTTGAGCCTGGCGAGGTCCTTGCGGTTGGCGGCACGCATCGCCGGCACCATCAGCGGTGCCAGCAGCTTCGAAAAACCGGCTGGCTCGCCGCGGTTGCGCAGCGTCATCACAGTCGATCGGCCATCCCCATCGCGCCATTCGTAGATGGTCTGCATCGGGAACGGCCCCTGCGCGGTCTGCATTACCATCCGCGCGCCCTGGACCAATTCGACAATCTCATAAGTATATTCGAGCGTCCGGCCAAGAAAGCGGGCGACGAAATCGATCTTGCTGCCGGCCCGCACCGGCGGATCGGTACGCCAGCGGACTTCCTTGATATTGACGTACCATTCGGGCGCGTTGCCCGGATCTGCGGCATAGCTCGCCACTACATCGCGCGGCCGGTCTATAGTCTCGGTGGTGACGACATCGACGCCCATCATGGTCTCCCTTGCCGATGCAAAAGCGCCTGTAGCGCGCGGCCGTTCCCTTCACCATATGGGGGCAATGGCAATTCAAATCCGCACGTCGCTGGCCGAACCCGAAAGCGGCGAAGAGTTCGTTCCGCACCGCCCGGCGCGGCCCGACAAGGCCGAGGGCGGCAAGCCGTTCGTCCTGAGTTCCGAATATCAGCCGGCCGGCGACCAGCCGACGGCGATCCGGGAGCTGACCGATGCGGCGCTGAACGGCGAACAGAACCAGGTGCTGTTGGGCGTCACCGGCTCGGGCAAGACCTTCACTATGGCCAAGATGATCGAGAAGCTGCAGCGGCCGGCGCTGGTGATCGCGCCCAACAAGATCCTGGCGGCCCAGCTCTATGGCGAATTGAAGAGCTTTTTCCCCGACAATGCGGTCGAATATTTCGTCAGTTACTACGACTATTACCAGCCCGAGGCGTACGTCCCACGGTCCGACACCTACATCGAGAAAGAGAGCTCGGTGAACGAGGCGATCGACCGCATGCGCCACTCGGCGACGCGCTCGCTGCTCGAACGCGACGACGTGATCATCGTCGCCAGCGTCTCGTGCCTCTACGGCATCGGCTCGGTCGAGACCTATTCGGCGATGATCTTTACGCTCAAGAAGGGCGAAGCGGTCGACCAGCGCGAGATCATCCGCAAGCTGGTTGCGTTGCAGTACAAACGCAACGACCAGGCGTTCGCGCGCGGCAATTTTAGGGTCCGCGGCGACAATCTGGAGATTTTCCCGTCGCACTATGAAGACACCGCCTGGCGGATCGCTTTCTTCGGCGACCAGATTGAGGACATCGTCGAGTTCGACCCGTTGACCGGCAAGAAGGTCGCGTCGCTCGACAGCATCAAGGTCTACGCCAATTCGCATTATGTGACGCCCGGGCCGACGCTCAAGCAGGCGATGGACGCGATCCGCCACGAACTCGCCGAACGCTTGAAGGAACTGGAAGCGGAAGGGCGGCTGCTGGAATTGCAGCGGCTCGAACAGCGGACCAATTTCGACCTCGAGATGATCGCCGCCACCGGCAGCTGCGCCGGGATCGAGAATTACTCGCGCTTCCTCACCGGCCGGCTACCGGGCGAACCGCCGCCGACCCTGTTCGAATATCTCCCCGACAACGCCCTTCTGTTCGTCGACGAAAGCCACCAGACGGTGCCGCAGATCGGGGCCATGGCCAAGGGCGATCACCGGCGCAAGATCACGCTCGCCGAATATGGTTTCCGCCTGCCGAGCTGCATCGACAACCGGCCGCTGCGGTTCAACGAATGGGACGCGATGCGGCCGCAGACGACATTCCTGTCGGCGACCCCGGGGCCTTGGGAAATGAACGCGACCGGCGGCGTATTTAGCGAGCAGGTGATCCGCCCGACCGGCCTCATCGACCCGCCGGTCGAGATCAAGCCGGTCGAGGATCAGGTCGACGATCTCGTCAACGAAGCGCGCAAGGTCGCGGCGCAGGGCTATCGCACGTTGGTGACGACGCTGACCAAGCGCATGGCCGAGGATTTGACCGAATATCTGCACGAAGCGGGGTTGCGCGTGCGGTACATGCACAGCGACGTCGAGACGCTCGAGCGGATCGAGCTGATCCGCGAGCTGCGCTTGGGCGTCTACGACGTGCTGGTCGGCATCAATCTGCTGCGCGAAGGTTTGGACATCCCCGAATGCGGGCTGGTCGCGATCCTCGACGCCGACAAGGAAGGTTTCCTGCGTTCCGAAACGTCATTGATCCAGACCATCGGCCGCGCCGCGCGCAACGTCGACGGCCGCGTTATCCTCTATGCCGACACCATCACCGGATCGATCGAGCGGGCGCTCAACGAAACCGACCGGCGGCGCGAAAAGCAGCTCGCCTACAACGTCGAGCACGGCATCACGCCCGAAAGCATCAAGCGCAACATCAGCGACATCATGGCACATTTGGCGAACCGCGACGGGGTGACGGTCGACACCGGCGACGAGGAACGCCCGCACCTCGTCGGTCACAACCTCAAGGCCTACATCGCCGACCTCGAGCAACGCATGCGCAACGCCGCCGCCGATTTGGAGTTCGAGGAAGCGGGGCGCCTGCGCGACGAGATCCGCAGGCTCGAGGAAGACGACCTCGGCATCCCCCACCCCCAACGCGCCGCCCCGCGCGGCCCCACCCGCTCCAGCGAAGGCAAACCTGGGACCCGCAAGGGCCGCCTCGGCAAGACGCAGCGCACGCGGTTCGGGCGTTAAGCCCCTACTTCAGCACCCCGTTCTTCTCCATCGCGCGGGCGTAGAGGAACAAAGCGGCGGCGATCAGGATGATGACGTAGGGCATCGCCTTGTTCATCATGTCGTCGGCGCCGGCGAGCGGCGGGGCGGCGACGATCTGGTAGCCGAGGCCGAGTAATGCGCCGAGCAGCGACAGGCCCATGCCCCATACCGCCCAACGGCTGCGCAGCAGCAGCAGTATCCCGCCGGCGAGCCCGGCCCATACGCCCAGGCCCCAGCCGATCTGCGCATAAAGCGGAAATCCGTCGACCCAGGCGAGCATCGCTTGCGGATCGACGCTCGGCATCATGCTTGCGAGATAATCGGTGTTGCGCATCCGCGTCATCAGATAGTCGTAGCAACCGAACGCGCTCCACAGCGTCGCCAATCCGCCAACGATCCAAAGATGCATCGGGACACGCGTCTGGACGGTGTCTTGCATGGTGGTTCCCCCTCTTTTTCGAGGCAGCCTCAAGGCGCTGCCGGCCAACGCGTTAACGGGCCGGAATGCCAATCTTTCGGTCCGGCGGGCGGATCAGGAGGCAAGGCGGAATCCTTGTCAAGCGCGCTGTTCAGCGGTCATTTACCCGATAACATTGTGCCGCCGGTTGAATCGAGGGAGCAACGCAATGAGCGCGGACAGACTGGATGCCGGGCTGATGGCGCGGATCAGGGAACGCGCCGCCGATCCTGACCGCCGCACCAACGCCAGTGGCATCCATTCGCAAGCAGTCGATCTCGGCTCGCTGCTGAGCGGGATCGGCGGCGGCCAGGCAGCAGCATTGCAAGGGTTCATGGGCCAGTTCGCCGACGTCATGAAGGGCTTCGGCGTGGTCAGCCCGATGCCGGTCGGCGATCGCGCGACCGGCCGCGATCCCGCACCGCTGCCACCGCCGGCCACCGCCGAGCAGGTTGCACAGGCCGAAGCCGCGTTGGGCTTTGCGCTGCCGGTCGCGGTGCGATCGCTTTACCTTGACATCGCCAACGGCGGCTTCGGGCCAGGCGACGGGCTTTATTCGCTCGCCGACCTGGCCGGCCAATATGCGGACATGACGGGCGAGCCGTTCGGCCCGCAAGGCCAGCCGTGGCCCGCCAACCTCCTCGCCATCGCCCACGACGATCCGGGCGAGATCTGCGTCGATCGGATAAGCGGCGCGGTGATCTTCTGGGACCCCGAGGAAATCGAGGGCGCCAGCGACAAATATTGGAAGGCCTCGTTCAAGGAGGAAGCGGCCAGCGTCGCCGCGCTGTTCGAACAATGGCTGGACAAGCCGACGGCGATGGAGCGCATGCGGCAAAGCACCGCAGAGATGATGCGCGACTCGATGGCGACGCACGTCAACAATTTGATCGAATCCTATTCGCGGATGAGCCCCGGGGAGCGGGCCACGCACGGCTATCCTGGGGATGACTGGGAAGACGCGGTCCGGCGCCGCTTCGGCAAGGCCTGAAGTCGGTGGCTATCCGTAGCGGCGTTGCGGCATTGAATGCGGGCTGGGCTGCGGCGAACTGCACAGCTCGTTGAGTTGGTCAAAGGCCATGATCGTCTTGCCGTTCGCGTCTTCGATCGCTTCGAGCTGGAAGCGCGGCTCGGCGTAGAGTTCGCGGCCAAATGCGATGGCGTCCTCGATTGCGGGGAACTCGAGGAAGTCGTTTTCGCCTGCGCGCGGGCCGGCTAGCAACAGCAAGACAAGCCGAACTGGCTGCACCTCTATCCCCCCGTCAACGCCCTTACGCCGACCATTCGGCGGTGGCTCCCGCGATGAATCTGTCATTTATTTGGCCCGAGAGCAAATGTTGGCGGTGTGGCTTGGCGGACACTCCCCAAAAGACCGGCGAATTCTGGACCTGGGCAAAGTGCGGTGTAAGTGACCATTTGCGCCGATGGCCTAAGCGGGCGATGTGAAAGGGTGGACGATGTCATTCCAGGAACCCGAAGTCCGGGTAATGTTCCCGACGCCCTACATCACCATCCAGCTGGACGGCCCCGACGCACTCAATCGCCGCCTGCTGAAGGAGATCGCCAAGCGGCGCAGCGCCGAGCCGGGCATCGGCCGCTCCAACCGCTACGGCTGGCACTCGGCGCTCGACCTGTTCGAACGGACCGAGCCGGGCCACGCCCAGCTGACCCGCGAACTGGACGCGATGGTGGCCGCCGTCACCGCCAAGATGATGCCCGAAGTGGCGCCCGACCTGGTGCGCCAGCATGAAGGCTGGATCAATGTCAGTCCAATGCATGCGATGAACGCCCCGCACGACCACCCCGGGCCGTTCTGGTCGGGGGTCTATTACGTCAAGGTGCCGCTGCCGGCCGACGACGCCGACAAATTTTCGGGCGCGATCGAGTTTATCGACCCGCGCGGTTCGATCGGCGCCACCGCCAATATCAAAACTTCGTTCACCCGGCCCAAATTCACCGTGCGCCCTGCCGCCGGGACCTGCTTGATGTGGCCGAGCTTCGTCAAGCATTGGGTCCACCCCAACCAGGCCACGGAAGATCGGGTGACCGTCGCCTTCAACAGCTGGTACGTGAAGCCGCCCGGTCAGGTTTGAACCAGCAGAAATAATTTGCTGTCCTACAGGTAACCTATAAGGTTATTATCTTGCGACTCGGGATGACCGGACCGGGAGGTAAGCCGTGGATCAGGCGCACAGTGAATACGACCATGAGACACCGACCGACGCCGATGCCCTGATCGAGGAATTGATCGAGCGCGAGGGCGGCTACGTCAACCATCCCAGCGACAAGGGTGGGCCGACCCGGTTCGGGATTACCGAGGCGGTAGCGCGCGCGCATGGCTATGCGGGGGCGATGGCGCTGCTGCCGCGCGGCGAGGCGGCGGCCATTTATCGCCGGCTCTATTGGCTGCGTCCGCGGTTTGACGCAATCGCCCAGCGCGCGCCCCAAGTCGCCGCCGAGCTGTTCGACACCGGCGCCAATATGGGCCCGGCGGTGGCCACCACCTTTCTCCAGCGGGCGCTGACCGCGCTCAATCGCAACGGCCAGGACTATCCCGATTTGGTGCCCGACGGCCGCGCCGGGCCGCGCACGCTGGCCGCGCTCGATGCTTTTCTGAAGGAGCGCGGCAACAGCGGCGGCGAGGCGGTGCTGCTGCGCGCATTGGAAGCGCTGCAGGGCGAACGCTACCTCCGCCTGGCCGAGCGCCGGCCGGCCAATGAGGCGTTCCTCTACGGTTGGCTGGCGAACCGAATTGGTGAACGATGACGCCTGTCACCGCGAACATTGGGAACATTCGAATGCAGTCACTTCCGCCGCCCGCTACCTTCGCCGAGGGTCAGCGGCTGGTCTACGGCCTGCTCGCCGCCGCCGGTGGGATATTTTGCGGCATGGGCGCGGTGGCGATGGTTGCGCTGCTGATGTGGGGCGGTTGGTCGGCCCGCGAAGAGCATAGCATCGTGATCATTTTCGGCTGGTCGCTAGGCGGCGTCATCGTCGCCATGATGGCGGTCATCGTAGGCCTCCTCGCCGGCGGCCCGGTCGGCCGCTTCAAGCTTGTCGCGGGCCGCGACGGCGGTTCGATCGAAGCCGATTGCCCGCCGGAGCCAAAGTCGTGATCCCGCGCCTCCTCAACCTGCAAGGGATGCTCGGCATCGCCGCTTCGCTGCTGCTGCTCGGCCTGTTTGCGGCCAAAGCCGGAGAAGCGCGCCACTGGCACAAGCAATCGAGCCGCTTCGAGCAACTCTATCTGGGCGAGCAAAGCGCGCGTGCCCAAACCGTCGCCAATTACCGCGCCGCTGCCGAAACCGCGCGGGCAGCGGACCAAGCCAACGCCGGCCGCGTCGCCGCCAGCCAGCGCACTATCTCGGAAAGGACCAGCCATGACTTTGAAACCCGCCTGGCCGATGCTCGCGCTCGCGCTCTTCGCCTGCAGCTCGCCGAGCCAGCGCCCGCAACCACTGGCGGCGGTTCCCGAACAGCGCCTGTGCCCGCCCCCAGCCCAGCCCCCGGCGCGGCTGGTAGCGCCGCCCAGGAAAACCGACTTCCTCTCCCCGACGCCCTCCTCGCCACCGAGCAAGCCATCCAGCTCGACGAGCTGATCAAATGGGTCAACGCCCAGTCCGGGGTCGACAGCGCCGCCGGGGCCAGAACCCACTAGCCATTGCACCACCCGTTGTTTAGCCCGGGCGGCTTCGGCTCTACCGCCGCGCAGACCGGGGGGAGATCAAGGGCGTGAAGCTGTTGCGGCGGGCGGCGTGGCGGGTTGATCGACGACAAATCGGCGAACCACCTGCCATCCTGTCTTACGCCAGGTCCACACGTCGCGCAGCAGGAATGGCCCGTTTAATGAGCGCCCGCCCATTTCCACGCTCCACCGTCCGGTCAGGCTGGCGACCGCATAGTCTCCGGCGAGCTGGACGTCGGTCACCTCGGTTTCATACTGCTTGAGGGTCATGCGTTGCAGGTTTGCTCGCCACGCCGCTCGTGGAACGGCCGTGCCAGTTTCAGCGGCGCCTGCGACAAGCTGGAAGTCGGCGCTCATCCAACGGTCGAGCGCGGCGCCGTCCTTGGCCATGATCGCGGTGTTCCAGGCGCTTTCTGCGGCCCGGACGTCCGCGGCATCGTCGGCCAACGCCGGCGACGCTGTAACCAGTGCGGCAATGGCAATCGGAATCATGCGCATGCTTGTCATCGAAGGTTCTCCCCCCGAAAACTTTATGAGCGTGACGATCGTGCGGCAAATGATTCCAGCGCCCGTCCCGGCATTCGCCCGTTGTTCGGCAGCGGCTCCCTCGGCTACACCGCCCCCGCGAATGACAATGTGAAGGGCGTCGAGCGATCATCAGCCGAGTGAAAAGGATCAGCCGGCGCGGCGCGCTGGCTGCCGCCGTGACCGCGACTATATCGGTGGCGCTGGCGCTGCTGGTCGGCTGCACCCCGGCCAGCCTGCTCAACGGCATCAGCCGGATCGCGCCCAATGGCGACGCGGCCGAGCAAGCGGCGAGCGGGGTTGCCTTCGGACCCGATCCCCGCCTCAAGCTCGACGTGTGGGTGCCCAAAGCGCGTGGCCACGCCGCCGCCTTGCCGGTGGTGCTGTTCTTCTACGGCGGCGGCTGGGTCGCCGGACAGCGCGGCGATTATGGCTTTGCCGGCCGCGCCTTTGCCGCGCAGGGCTTCGTCGCCATCGTCCCCGATTACCGATTAGTGCCAGCGGTGCATTTCCCAGCCTTCATCGAGGATGGCGCGCTGGCCGTGAAATGGGCCCGCGACCACGCCGCAGACTATGGCGGCGATCCTCGCAGGATCACGCTCGCCGGCCATTCGGCGGGCAGCTATATCGGCGCCATGCTCGCGCTCGATCGCCATTATCTTGCCGATGCCGGAGTTGACCCGACCATCATTCGTGCCGCCGCTTTCTTGTCCGGGCCCTATGATTTCTACCCGTTCACCGAGAGTCGAGGCCGCGACGCACTCGGCAATTGGCCGCGGCCACGCGAGACCCAGCCGATCAGCTTCGTCCGCCGCGACGCGCCGCCGATGCTGCTCATCACCGGCACCGCCGACACCGTGGTTCGCCCGCGCAACAGCGAACGTCTTGCCGCCGCGCTGGCCAGGGCTGGGGCCACGGTCGAGTTAAAGCGCTATGCGGGGCGCAGCCACGTCGACACGGTGAAAGCGCTGTCGCCGATTTTCCGCCGCTCGAACCCGGCGCTGGCCGACAGCGTCGCCTTTTTGAAGGCGCATTCGCGATGAAGCCCGACCGTCTCAACGCGCTGACCGACGGGGTGCTGGCGATTGCGATCACGATCATCGTGCTCGAACTGCCGTTGCCGCCGGAACCGACATTCGCTGGGCTGCGGGCGGTGTCGCCGATGCTGTTCGCTTATCTGCTGAGCTTCATCAACATTGGCATTTTCTGGAACAATCACCACCACATGCTGTCGACCGCGACGCGGGTCGACGGGCGCGTGCTGTGGGCCAATCTGGCCTTGCTGTTCTTCCTGTCGCTGATGCCGTTCGTCATCCGCTGGATGGGCGAGGCGGGCTTTTCGGCCTTCCCGACCGCGGCTTACGGCGTCGTCCTGGTCGGGGCGGGGCTGTCCTATCAGTTGCTCGAAGCCGCGATCATCCACCTCCACGGGCGCGACGGGGCGCTGGCCAAGGCGGTTGGGAACGACCTCAAGGCCAAGCTTTCGGCCATCGGCTATCTGTCCGCGGCCGGCCTCGCCTTCGTCAATCCGTGGATCTCCATCGCCATCTACGTAGTGATCTCCGCCTCCTGGCTGGTCCCCGATCCGCGCATCGAGCGTCAGCACATCGCCGAGCATCGCGACGACGGCTGAGCTTGCAAGCCCGCCGTCCGCTTCCCACCTTTGGGCGTGAAGGAGCGGGCATTTGGAAAGCTGGCATGGAACAACCATCCTCGGGGTCAAGAAGGACGGCCGCACGGTGATCGCCGGCGACGGCCAGGTCAGCCTCGGCAATACGGTCATCAAACCCAACGCCAAGAAAGTGCGGCGGCTGGGCGCGGATGAAAATGTCATCGGCGGTTTCGCCGGCGCGACCGCCGACGCCTTCACTCTGTTCGAGCGGCTGGAGAAGAAGCTCGAGCAATATAACGGTCAGCTGATGCGCGCCGCGGTCGAGCTCGCCAAGGATTGGCGGACCGACAAATATCTCCGCCAATTGGAGGCGATGATGATCGTCGCCGACGCCGAGGTGATGCTGATCCTGACCGGCAATGGCGACGTGCTCGAGCCCGAGGGCGGGATCGCGGCGATCGGCTCGGGCGGCAATTACGCGCTCGCCGCGGCCAAGGCGCTGACAGAGTATGAAGCCGACCCCGAGGTCCTCGCCCGCCGCGCCATGCAGATCGCATCGGAAGTGTGCGTCTTCACCAACGACCGCCTGACCGTGGAAAGCGTCGGTGAATGAATCATTCCCTCACCCCCAAGGCGATCGTCGCGGCGCTCGACGAGCATATCGTCGGGCAGGACGACGCCAAGAAAGCGGTCGCGGTGGCGCTCAGGAATCGCTGGCGGCGGCAGCAATTGTCGCCCGAGCTGCGCGAGGAAGTGACCCCCAAGAACATCTTGATGATCGGGCCGACGGGCTGCGGCAAGACCGAGATCAGCCGGCGGCTGGCCAAGCTGGCCGACGCGCCGTTCGTCAAGGTCGAGGCGACCAAGTTCACCGAAGTCGGTTATGTCGGCCGCGACGTCGAGCAGATCGCCCGCGACCTGGTCGAGGAAGCAGTCCGGCTGGAGCGCGAGCGGCGGCGCAATTCGGTCAAGGCCGCGGCCGAGGAAGCGGCGATGGACAAATTGCTCGACGCGCTGACCGGCAAGGGATCGAGCGAGGCCACGCGGGCGAGCTTCCGCCAGCGCTTCACCGACGGCAGCCTGGCCACCGCCGAAGTCGAGATCGAGGTCGATGACGAGCCGTCGATGCCGTTCGAAATCCCCGGCATGGGCGCGCAGGTGTTCGATTTGAAATCGATGATGGGCAAGGCAATGGGCCAGGCGCCCAAGAAACGGCGCAAGTTGAAGGTGCCCGACGCCTTCGCCCGGCTGACCGAGGAAGAAGCCGACAAGCGCATCGACCCCGACGACATCAACCGCGTCGCGCTGGCCGACGCCGAAGCCAATGGCATCGTGTTTTTGGACGAGATCGACAAGATCGCGGTCAGCGACGTGCGCGGCGGCTCGGTATCGCGAGAAGGCGTCCAGCGCGACCTGTTGCCGCTGATCGAAGGCACCACCGTCGCCACCAAATACGGGCCGCTCAAGACCGACCACATGCTGTTCATCGCATCGGGCGCGTTCCACATGGCCAAGCCGGCCGATCTGCTGCCCGAATTGCAGGGGCGCTTGCCGATCCGGGTCGAACTGAAAGCGCTGACCCAGGCCGATTTCGTGCGCATCCTGTCGGCCACCCGCGCCAGCCTGACCGAGCAATATCAGGCGCTGCTGGCGACCGAGAATGTGACCATCACTTTCACCGACGACGGCATCGAGGCGCTTGCCCGCATTGCCGCCGAAGTGAACGAATCGCTCGAAAATATCGGCGCCCGGCGGCTCCAAACGGTGATGGAGAAATTGCTCGAGGACATCAGCTTCACCGCCGAAGACCGCGGCGGCGAAACGCTGGTGGTCGACGCCGCGTTCGTCGAACAGCAGCTTGCCAGCATCGCCCGCAACGCCGATCTCAGCCGCTACGTTCTTTGACGCCCGTCTCCCGAAACCGCCACACCAGACCTTGCACGAACGGCGGCCACGCGCTGGTTTTGACGCCGGCGAGGCGCAGGCGGTCGGCGACCCAGCTGTTGCAGGTGCGGATCGCGCTGGCCTTGCCGGTGGCGCGGTAGAAAGCGTCGGCCGGGCCGTAGCCGGGGTGGGCGAGGCGTTGCGGCCGGCCGCGGGCATCAAGCGCGAAGTCGGAGCGAATCGCCGCCCACAGCCGGCGATATTCCTCGGGACGCAGGCGGATGGCTCGGCCGGCGTAGCGTGGATCGCCAACCCATTCGACGTGCATCACAAGGCTGCCGCCGGTCAGCCCCGACCAGATCGTCCGCGCCTTTATGTCGCGCCAGCGCGGCGTCTCAAGATAGACCCTTTGCTCGCCCGATCCGAACGCCACCCAGCGCGCGGCGGGGTCGGGCGCGGAGAAATCGCGCTGCGGGACGAGACCGTGCCAATCCAGCCCTTGCGCCACCGCCGGCAGCACAAGGTCGGCGTGGATGCCATTGTCGGCGAGATAGATGGTGACGCCCTCATCCGGCTCGCGCCAGCCGGAATTGGCCGGGATCAGCGATCCCAAAAGCGCGGCGAGCAGGTAAAGCGCCGGGATCGCCGCCAGTGCCAACGCGACCCGCCGCATCCAAAGCCTCGATTTTCTCTGCCGCCGCGCCACTTGCCCTCCCGCTTGCACCTTGCCTTGATCGACCCGTCTGCCTAGATGCCCCGTCGCCGCTCGCTTGTCGCTGGACTTGCGCGGCGGCAAACGGTCGGGGCGTAGCGCAGCCTGGTAGCGCATCACACTGGGGGTGTGGGGGTCGCTGGTTCGAATCCAGTCGCCCCGACCACCGGCCTTATGGAAAGATATGTCACGCTTATGTCCACCACCCCTTTGCTGATGCAGAGCACCGCCGCATCGGCCAACAGCCCTTATGCGATCCTCGTCGGAATCCTGCCGTGGCTGCTGATCTTCGTGATTTTCTACATGCTGATGATCCGTCCGCAGCAAAAGCGGGTCAAGGACCATGCGGCGCTCATCGCCGCGGTCAAAAAGGGCGATGAAGTGATCACCGGCGGCGGCATCCGCGGCCGGGTGACCAAGGTAATGGACGACGATGTCGAGGTCGAGATTAGCCAGGGCACCAAAGTGCGCATCGTCAAGGCGACGCTGAGCCATGTCGGCAACAGCGCCAAGAAGCCGGCTAACGACTGATGCTCGAATTTAGTCGGTGGAAGGTGTGGCTGATTTCGCTGGTCATCGCGACCGGCGTGTTGCTGTCCATTCCCAGCCTGATTTCCGGTACGCCTTACGCCAAACAATGGCCGGCGTGGCTGCCGCACTCGAAGATTAACCTTGGCCTCGACCTCGCCGGGGGCAGCCACTTGCTGCTCGAAGCCGACTCGCGGGACGCCGCCAAGCAGCGGCTGCAGTCGATGGAAGATTCGGTCACGACCGAACTTCGCCACGATCCGCGGATCGAGATCGGCGATATTTCGACGAGCGGCGGGCGCCTGACATTTATGGTCCGCGACCCGACTCAGCTCGACGCCGCGGTAGAGCGGCTGCGCACCCTCACTCGGCCGGTCCAGCTGACCGGCAATCGTGACTGGGATGTCCAGGTGGTGGATTCGACCCGGGTCGTGCTGACCCCGACCGCCAGCGGCTCGGCTTTGGCGCTGAAGAATGCGATGAGCGTCGCCCGGGATGTCGTGCGCCGCCGCATCGATCCGCAAGGCACCAAGGAAATCACGGTCCTTACCGAGGGCACCGATCGCGTACTGGTCCAGGTCCCGGGGGTCGAGGATCCCGAAGCGCTCAAGAAATTGATCGGCCAGACCGCGCGGCTGGAATTCAAGCTGGTCGACCTCACCGCCGACCCTCAGCAAGTGGCGCAGGGGCGGGCACCGGCGGGCAGCCAGGTGCTGCCGCTGGCCGACGGCACCGGCGCGATGGCGGTCAAGCGCCGGATCATGGTTTCGGGCGACCAGCTGACCGACGCCAAGCAGTCGTTCGACCAGGATGGACGCCCGACAGTGTCGATCACGTTCAACGCGGCTGGCGCGCGCCGTTTCGGCCGGGTCACGCAGGAGAATGTCAACAAGCCGTTCGCGATCATCCTCGACGACAAGGTCCTGTCGGCGCCGAACATCAACGAGCCGATCCTCGGCGGCCAGGCGCAGATCAGCGGCAGCTTCACGGTCGAAAGCGCCAACGCCCTGGCGATCAGCCTGGCGTCGGGCAAACTGCCGGTGAAATTGAACGTGATCGAGGAGCGCACCGTCGGTCCCGACCTCGGCAAGGATTCGATCCACAAGGGCGTTATCGCCAGCGTCATCGGGACGCTGCTGGTGATTCTGTTCATGCTCGTCACTTATGGTCGCTTTGGCGTCTATGCGACCGCCGCGCTGGTCGTGAATGCCTTTTTGATCCTTGGTGTCATGGCGATCTTCAACGCCACTTTGACGCTTCCGGGCATCGCCGGTTTCATCCTCACCATCGGCGCGGCGGTCGACGCCAACGTGCTCATCAACGAGCGCATCCGCGAGGAGGTCAGGCGCGGGCGCAAGGTGCTCGATGCCATTGAGAACGGCTATCGCGAGGCGTTCCGGGCGATTTTCGACGCCAACGTCACCCACGTCATTTCGGCCGGTCTGATGGCCTATTTCGGGTCGGGTCCGGTGCGCGGTTTCGCCGTGGTGCTGTTGATCGGCGTCGTCACCTCGGTGTTCACCGCGGTATATTTCACAAGGATGCTGGTCGCGTTGTGGGTCAAGCGCGCGCGACCCCGCGTCCTGCACATCTGAGGCCCCTTATGAAGCTCCTCAAGCTTGTCCCGGACAACACCAACATCGACTTCATGCGCTGGCGCAACATCGCGCTGGTGCTGTCGATCATGCTGACCGTGGCGTCGCTCGCCTTCACCGCCTGGCGCGGCCTCAACCTCGGCGTCGATTTCGTCGGCGGCCAGATGATTCGCACCACCTTTCCACAAGCAATCGACGTCGAGCAGCTGCGCACCCGGGTCGACCAATTGCGGCTCGGCGAGGCAAGCATCCAGGAGTTTGGTGGACCCAAGACCTTCCAGATTCGCCTGCCCAAGCCGGCCGGCGGAGAAGCGGCCGCAAACGTCGCCGCGGTTCGGGTCAAGCAATTGATCGCCGCCGGCTATCCTGGTGCCCGCGTCGATTCGGTCGAAACCGTGTCAGGCAAGGTCAGCGAGGAACTGGCCAGCAACAGCGCCCTGGCGATCACGTTGGCAATGCTCGGCATCGCGGTCTACATCTGGTTCCGCTTCGAATGGCAGTTCGGCGTCGGCGCGCTGGTCACTCTGTCGCACGACGTGGCGATGACGCTGGGTTTCTTTGCCTTCACCCGGTTGCAGGTCGATTTGAACGTCGTCGCCGCATTCCTCACCATCGTCGGCTATTCGCTCAACGATACGGTCGTCATTTATGACCGGATTCGCGAGAATCTGCGAAAATATCGCAAGATGGCGATCCTGCCGCTGCTGAACCTGTCGCTAAACGAGACGCTGGCGCGGACCGTCGTCACCTCGCTGACCGTGCTGATCGCGCTTGGCGTCCTGATGCTGATCGGCCCCGAAGTGATCTTCGGTCTCGCCATCGCCATTTTCCTCGGCGTCCTCATCGGCACTTACTCGTCGATCTACATCTCGGCGCCGATGCTGGTGTGGCTTGGAGTCAAGCCCGACAGTTTCCTGAAAACCGACGAGAGCGACGCAGCCGACCCGCAGGTGGCATGAACGTTCAGCTTAGGTTCCGTCATTGCGAGCGAAGCGCGGCAATCCAGTTTCTGTGTTCTGGCTGGATTGCTTCGTCGCTGCGCTCCTCGCAATGACGGGTTCAATTCCACTCCTTGGCCTCAGCCGGGGGCCGCGCTAATGAGGATGCCATGTTGAAACTGAATAGAAGCGCCGCGCTGCTCATCCTGTGCGCGCTCATCATTCCCGCCGCCGGCTGCGCCCGCAACAAAGCCAAGGGCGACACCGCTTATATCGCGCGCGACGTCAACACGCTCTACGCGCTCGCCAAGCGGCAAATGGACATGGGCCGCTACGAAGATTCGGCCAAGATGTTCGACGAGGTCGAGCGCCAGCATCCTTATTCGGTATGGGCCCGGCGAGCGCAGTTGATGAGCGCCTTCAGTTACTATCTGGCGCGCAAATATCCCGATTCGGTCAGCTCCGCGCGGCGCTTCCTGACCATTCACCCGGGCAATAAGGAAGCGCCCTACGCCTACTATCTGGTGGCGATGAGCTTCTATCAGCAGATCGAGGATGTGACCCGCGACCAGGGCATCACCCAGCAAGCCGCCGACGCGTTCGGCGGGCTCATCCGCCGCTATCCCGAAAGCCGCTACGCGGCCGACGCGCGCCTCAAGCTCGATCTCATCAATGACCATCTGGCCGGCAAGGAGATGGAGGTCGGGCGCTTCTATCAGCGGTCGCGCAACTGGCTTGCCGCGGTCACCCGGTTCCGCGAAGTGGTCGACAAATATCAGACCAGCAGCCACACGCCCGAGGCCCTGGAACGGCTGGTCGAATGCTATCTCGCGCTCGGCATTCCGCTCGAAGCGCGCAGGGCGGCGGTGGTCCTGGGAGCCAATTACCCGGGCAGCCCGTGGTACAACCGCGCCTACCGCCTGATCTATTTCAAAGAGCCCAAAGGCATCACCAGCTAGCCGAACCGCGGCGATTGGCCCCAGCCTTCTAAGCCCGAGCAGGCGGCAATTGGCCGCCGGCCACCGATCTACTAGACAGGCGGGATGCTAAGGCAGCTTGCCATCAAAGACGTCGTGCTGGTCGACCGGCTCGAGCTCGAGTTTGAGCCCGGGCTGGGCGTGCTCACCGGCGAAACCGGCGCCGGAAAATCGATCCTGCTCGACGCGCTCGGGCTGGCGCTGGGCGCGCGGGCCGATGCTGGGCTGGTCCGCAATGGAGAGGCCGCCGCCGCGGTTTCCGCCGAACTCGACATGCCGCCGGGCCACGTGGTTCACGCTCTGCTCGCCGAGCTTGGCGTGGAATGCGAAGCGGGCGAGCCGTTGCTGCTGAGGCGGACGCTCAAGTCCGACGGCGGCAGCCGGGCATTTGCCGGCGCCACCCCGGTCTCCGCCGCGGTGTTGCGCGACATCGCCGCGGTCAGCATCGAAATCCACGGCCAGCATGACGACCGCGGGCTGCTCAACCCCAAGGGCCACCGCCAGTTGCTCGATGCGTTCGCCAAGCTCGACGTCAGCCTGCTCGAAGCGGCGTGGGCCGAGGTCACCCGGCTTGAGCGCGAGCTCGGTTTGGCCCGCGCAGCCGCCGAAGAAGCGGCCCGCGACCGCGACTGGTTGACCCATGCCTCGGCCGAGATCGAAGCGCTGAACCCGGAAGCGGGCGAGGAGAGCCGGCTGGCTGAGGAGCGCGCCACGATGCAGTCCGGCGCCAAAGCCGGCGAGGCGCTGGCCGGGCTCGATGAACTGCTCGGCGGATCGGACGGCGCGCTGGCCCAGTTGCGGCTGGCTGCGCGGCGGATCGAGCGCGGAGCCACTGACCACCCATTGCTGGCCGAGGCACTGGCGGCGCTCGACCGGGCGCTGATCGAGGTTTGTGACGGCGAGGACAAGATTGCCCGCGCCGCCGATGCGCTGGCGTTCGATCCGGCGCGGCTGGAAGCGGCCGAAGCGCGGCTGTTCGACATCCGTGCGCTGGCTCGGAAACACCGCGTCGAAGCCGATGCGCTGGCGGCTTTGGGGACACAGATGCGCGGGCAATTGGCGCTGATCGAGCAAGGCGGCGATCGGATCGCGCAACTGGATGCCGAGCTGGCGGCGGCGCGCGCGGCCTATTCGGCGGCAGCCGCTGCCTTGGGCGCCGAGCGGCATTCGGCGGCGACGGCGCTGGACCGGGCGGTGGCGGCCGAGCTTGCTCCGCTCAAGCTGGACGCGGCGCGCTTTCGAACCGCCATCACGCACGCCGAAGCGGGTGCTTCGGGCACCGACCGGGTCGAGTTCGAAGTGTCGACCAACCCCGGCGCGCCGTTCGGCCCGCTGACCAAAATCGCCAGCGGCGGCGAATTGTCGCGCTTCATCCTCGCATTGAAGGTCGCGCTGGCCGAAGCCGGCACCGCATCGACCATGATCTTCGACGAAATCGACCGCGGGGTTGGCGGCGCGGTGGCCAGCGCGGTCGGGGAGCGCCTTGCCCGGCTCGCGAAGAATTCGCAGGTGCTGGTCGTGACCCACTCACCCCAGGTCGCGGCGCGGGCGGCGCATCACTACCGGATCGAGAAGACGCAAGGGCCGGAAGGAACGCGCACTTTGGTGCGGCGCCTGAGCGAGCCCGAGCGGCGCGAGGAGATCGCGCGCATGCTATCGGGCGCGTTGGTGACGGACGAAGCGCGCGCGCAAGCGACGCGATTGATGGAGGCGGCATGACACGCGAAACAGCGGTTGCACTGGCGTTTGAAGGCGAGTCCCTCGAGGGGGTTCTGGTGTCGCGTCGGGACAATGCGCGGCGCCCGGCGGTGATCCTGTTCCCGACCGTGATGGGGGTGTCGGAGCTTGAGTTGGGCTTCGCGCGCCAGCTGGTTCATCTCGGCTATACCGGCTTCGTCGCCGACCTCTTCGGTAAAGCCTTCCACGGTCACGATCGCGACACAATGTTCAACGAATTGAAGCGCTTACGCGGTGATCGAGCAAGCTTGCGAAAGCGCCTTCTTGCCATAGTCGAGTGCGTTCGCGAATTGGATGCGGTCGAGGCCGATCGGATCGTCGCGATCGGCTATTGCTTCGGCGGCCAATGCGCTTTGGACCTTGCTCGCAGCGGCGCCGACATCATGGGCGTCGCCAGTTTTCACGGCCTGTTCGACCCGCCCGGCCTCGATCCGCAACCGATCAAGGCCAAGGTCGTCGCCTTCCACGGTTGGGACGACCCGATGGTCCCGCCTGAGGCGGTCGTGGCGCTCGGCCAGGAGCTGACCCAAGCCGGCGCCGACTGGCAGATCCACGCCTATGGCAATGTCGCCCACGGCTTCACCAACCCCAATGCCGCCAGCCTTGAGATTGACGGCGTCCGCTACAACGAACTCGCCGCCGAGCGGTCGTGGACCAGCCTGATCAATTTCCTCGAGGAACTGTTTGGCTAAGAAATTGCCCGAAGCCGAAGCCGCCGAGCGGCTGGCCTGGCTGGCGGCGGAGATCGCGCGCCACGACAAGCTGTATCACGACCAGGACGAGCCCGAAGTCAGCGACGCGGATTATGACGCGCTGGTGCGGGAAAACCGCGAGCTGGAAGCGCAATTCCCCAAGCTGGTTCGCGCGGATTCGCCGTCGAAGCGGCTCGGCGCGGCGCCGACGTCGGCGCTGGCCAAGGTCGCCCACGCGCGACCGATGCTGAGCCTTGAGAATGCGTTTGCAGCCGAGGAGGTCGGCGAATTCGTGGCGCGAGTTCGGCGGTTCCTTTCGCTTGGACCGGACGAGCCGGTGGCGATGACCGCCGAGCCCAAGATCGACGGATTGAGCTGCTCGCTACGTTACGAGGGTGGCGAGCTGGTGCTGGCGGCAACGCGCGGCGATGGTGCAGTCGGGGAAGACGTCACGCCCAACGCGCGAACGATTTCGGACATTCCGCAATGGATCGCGGCCGCGCCAAGCGTGCTCGAAGTGCGCGGCGAGGTGTTTATGTCCAAGGCCGACTTCGCGGCGTTGAACGCGCGGCAGGAAGCGGCGGGCGGCAAGGTCTTCGCCAATCCGCGCAACGCCGCCGCCGGGTCGCTGCGGCAGAAGGACCCGAGCGTCACCGCGGCGCGGCCGCTGCGCTTCCTGGCGCATGGCTGGGGCGAATTGAGCGAGCCGCTCGGCCACACCCAGGGTTCGGCGATGGCGCGGCTGGCGGGTTTTGGCTTTCCAGTCAGCGATCTGCTCCGTGCGGTCGAGACCGTCGATGACGCCCTCGCGCAACATGCGAAAATCGAGGCGATGCGCGCCGAGCTGCCGTTCGACATCGACGGGGTGGTCTACAAGGTCGACCGGCTCGATTGGCAGGAGCGGCTGGGCCAGGTGGCCCGCGCGCCGCGCTGGGGCCTCGCTCACAAATTTCCCGCCGAAAAAGCCGAGACCACGCTGGAAGCGATCGACATCCAGGTCGGCCGCACCGGCAAATTGACCCCGGTGGGGCGGCTGAAACCGGTCGGGGTCGGCGGGGTGATCGTCGCCAACGTCACGCTGCACAACCGCGATGAGATCGCCCGGCTCGGCCTGCGAATCTGCGACCGCATCCGCATCCAGCGCGCCGGCGACGTCATCCCGCAAGTGGTCGAGAATCTTTCGCGCGACGAGCAGCGTCCGGCCTATGTCTTCCCCGACCATTGCCCCGAATGCCAGTCTGAGGCGGTGGCGGAAGACGGCGAGGTCGACGTGCGCTGCACCGGCGGGCTGATCTGCCCGGCGCAGCGGATCGAGCGGCTCAAGCATTTCGTGTCGCGCGGGGCGATGGACATCGACGGGCTGGGCG
>JBDSNQ010000221.1:0-2940 GCA_039915275.1 Sphingomicrobium sp. | reverse complement strand
GATGGGCGGCTATTTCATGGAAGAGGTTCGCCGCGACCTGATGAAGAAGTTCGGCGAATCCGGCGAGGACGGCCCCAACAGCGTCTATGCCGGCGGCCTGTGGGTGCGGACCTCGATGGTGCCTTATATGCAGGATGCCGCCGCCGAATCGCTGCGCGAGGGTCTTGCCAATTTCGACGGCGGGCGTGGCTGGCGCGATCTCGATCTCAGCGTCGACGTTTCCGGTGACTGGCGCGGGCCGCTCGACCGCGCCCAGGTCGGCACCGGTTTTCCGGATTGGCGCAAGGCGGTGGTCCTGGCCAAGGATTCCGGTTTGGCCCGGATCGGCTTCAGCGACGGATCAACCGGCGTATTGCCGGCGTCGGCGGCCTCCCAGCCCAAGCGCGGAGTCGGCGGCGCCGCTTTCTCATACTTCCGGCCGGGCATGGTGATCATCGTCAAGAAGGTCGAGGGCAACAGCTATGCGTTGCGGTCGATCCCCGAGGTTTCGGGCGGAATGGTCGCCGAGGAAGTTCGGACCGGCCGGGTGATGGCGATCCAGGGCGGCTTCGATTCGATTGGCGCGAGCTATAACCGGGCGACGCAGGCGCTTCGGCAGCCGGGGTCGGCGTTCAAGCCGGTGGTCTATGAGACCGCGCTCGAGAACGGCCTGACGCCGGCGTCGATCATCGTCGATGCGCCATTTTGCGTGTGGCAGGGCGCTGGCCTGGGCAACAAATGCTTCGTCAATTTCGACCGCCGCTACTCGGGTCCCAAGACCATGCGCTGGGGGGTTGAGCAGTCGCGCAATTTGATGACCATCCGGGCCGCATCGCAAACCGGAATTTCGAAGGTGACGGACACCGCGCGCAAGCTCGGGGTCGGCGATTATCCCAACTTTCTCGCTATCGCCCTCGGCGCCGGCGACACCACCGTCCTCAGGCTGGTCAACGCCTATGCGATTCTCGCCAACCAGGGGCGATCGGTCAAGCCGACGCTGATCGACTTCATCCAGGACCGCACCGGCAAGGTCATTTACCGCACCGATAATCGCTGCCAGATCATGGACAATTGCAACGCGTCAGAATGGGACGGCAAGGCCATGCCGCGGCCGCCGGTGCGCACGCGCCAACTGCTCGAGCCGATGGCCGCGTTCCAGATGGTGCATATCATGGAAGGCGTAATTGAGCGCGGCACCGCCACAGTGTTGCGCGATCTCGATCGGCCGCTGTTCGGCAAGACCGGCACGACCTCGGGCCCAACCAACGTGTGGTTCGTCGGCGGGACGCCGGAAATCGTCGCCGGGGTGTACATGGGCTACGACCATCCGCGCAGCCTCGGCGGTTACGCCCAGGGCGGCCGGATCGCCGCGCCAATCTTCAAGCAGTTCGCCAAGATTGCGTTCGCCGGCCGGCCCAAGATTCCATTCGTCGCGCCCGCGGGCATCCGCTGGGCGCGCATCGACCGGGCCAGCGGCCGCCGCGTGTTCGGCACCTTCCCGATTCAGGAAGATCCGAAATCTCAGGTCATCTGGGAGGCATTCCAGCCGCAAACCGAGCCGCGTCGCTCGTTTCGCCGCAGCCAGGATGGTGAAGAGGAGGCTCGGTCTGTCGACGAGCAACCGATCATGAAGAATGGCAAGATGGTGCGGCGGATTCGGCCGGGGCGGGGGGTTCAACCGCCAAGCAATCCCTTGCAATCGCCGCTCACGACTAACTAGGAACCGCGGTTGGAAAAGGACATCTGATGCGCGCCGAGGCGCAGGATCATATCGCCGAGATCAACGCCGCGACCGCGCTGCTGCGCCAGTTCCTCGACTGGGACCGGGCGCACCGGCGGCTCGAGGAATTGAACTTGCAGGTCGAGGAACCGGCGCTGTGGAACGACCCCAAAGCGGCGCAGGAGGTGATGCGCGAGCGCCGCCGGCTCGATGAGGCGATCAACGCCACCAAGGCGATCGAGCGCGAACTCAGCGACACCGCCGAGCTGATCGAGATGGCCGAAGCCGAAGGCGACGAGGCGCTGGTCCTCGAAGGCATCAAGAGCCTGGCCGACCTCGCCGCGCGGGCCGAGCGCGACAAGGTCGCGGCGCTGCTGGCGGGTGAGGCCGACGCCAACAACAGCTACATCGAAGTCAATGCCGGGGCCGGCGGCACCGAAAGCCAGGATTGGGCCGAAATGCTCCAGCGAATGTACACCCGCTGGGGCGAGCGCCACGGCATGAAGGTCGAGCTGATCGATCACCATTCGGGCGAGCAGGCCGGGATCAAATCGGCGACCCTACTGGTCAAGGGCGAGAATGCTTATGGCAATCTCAAGACCGAAAGCGGGGTCCACCGGCTGGTGCGGATCAGCCCCTATGACAGCTCGGCCCGGCGCCACACCAGTTTCGCATCCGTGTGGGTCTATCCCGAGGTCGACGATGACATCGACATCGAGGTCAATGAAGCGGACCTCAGGGTCGACACCTACCGCGCGTCGGGTGCGGGCGGGCAGCACGTCAACACTACCGACAGCGCGGTGCGCATCACCCACACCCCCAGCGGGATCGTCGTTTCCTGCCAGAACCAGCGCTCGCAGCACAAGAATCGGGCCGAAGCGATGAAGCAGCTAAAGGCGCGGATGTATGAGGCCGAACTGCAGCGGCGCGAAGTCGAATCCGATGCGGCAAACGCAGCCAAGACCGATATCGGCTGGGGCCACCAGATCCGCAGCTACGTCCTCCAGCCTTATCAGCTGGTCAAGGATTTGCGCACCGGCGTCACCTCGACCTCGCCCGGTGACGTGCTTGATGGCGATCTCGACCGGTTCATGGCGGCGGCCTTGTCCCAGCGCGTGACCGGCGAGAAGGTCGAGGTCGAGGATGTCGAGTAAAGCGTTCGACGAAGAATATGTATCGACCGTTCGTCCTGAGCGGAGGGCGCAGCCCGAAGTCGAAGGGCGCGTTGCACAAGCCACGGA
>JBDSNQ010000018.1:0-8043 GCA_039915275.1 Sphingomicrobium sp. | reverse complement strand
GCGGGCTGATCGCCGGGGTGCTGATCGCCGAGACCGAATATGGCCACGAGGTCGAGCTCAACACCGCGCCGTTCCGCGGTCTCGCGCTGGGCGTGTTCCTGATCACCATCGGGCTACGGCTCGACCTGCCCTTGCTGCTGCGCCAATGGCCGCAAGTGCTGCTCGCGCTGGTCGCGGTGCTGGCGATCAAGACGCTGGTGACCGCCGCGCTGCTGCGCTTTTCGGGCTCGCGGGCGGCGGTCGCGGCGGAAACCGGGTTGCTGATGGCGAGCCCGTCCGAGACCACGCTGATCCTGCTTGGCGCCGGGGCCGCTGCGGGGGTGATCGTGCCGGACGCGGCGAGCTTCTGGCAAGCGGTGACCGCGCTCGGCCTGACTGTCACGCCGCTGCTGGCGATGGTCGGCCGAGCCGCGGCGCGACGGGTCGACCGGCACGGCGCCGACACCGCTCCCGATGGTGCGGCCGAGGGTCGCACGGTGATTTTCGGCTTCGGGCGGGTCGGGCGGATGGTCGCCGAGATGCTGGCCGAGCATAATCGCCCCTACCTCGCCGTAGAAAGCGATGTGGACGCGGTGGTTGCGGCGCGGGATGGCGGCTTTCCAGTGCTGTTCGGCGACGTCGCGCGCGGCGAACTGGTCGAGCGGCTGCATCTCGATCGGGCGGCGGCGCTGGTGCTGACGATGGACGATCCGGTGCTGGTGGCGCGGCTGGTGCGGCGGCTGCGCGGGCAATTTCCCGACCTCGCGATCATCGCCCGCGCCCGCGATACCGCGCATGCTGCGATGCTCTACAAGGCCGGCGTGACCGACGCGGTGCCCGAGACGGTCGAAGCCTCGCTGCAATTGTCCGAGGCTGTGCTGGTCGACATCGGCCTGGCGATGGGTCCGGTCATCGCCAGCATCCACGAAAAACGCAGCCAGCTCCGCGCCGAGATCAAGGAAGAGGCGGACCTGGACTCGGAGCCGAAGATGGGGTGGCGGCGGTTGAGGGATGCGGCTCCACCAGCTTAGGCCGCGACTTTCTCCAGCGCGCTTCTGACTGCTTCGAGCGCTTCGGCCGCCTTCGAACCGTCGGGACCGCCACCTTGCGCCATGTCGGGCCGTCCGCCGCCGCCTTGCCCACCGAGCACCGCGACAGCGGCCTTGACCATCTCAACAGCGCTGATCCGGGAGGTCAGGTCGTCCGTGACTCCAACCGCGACGCTGGCGCGGCCATCGATCACGGTGATCAAAGCCGAAACTCCCGAACCCACTCTCTTTTTGATAGCGTCAATCTCACCTCGAAGCGATTTTGGGTCCAAGCCCTCCACCACTCGTCCAGCGAATTGAACGTCTCCGACTGCTTGAAGGTCTCCTGCGGAAGACGAACTGAGCGCCCCTGATGCGATCGTGATCCCGCCCATCGCCAGCGCCTTTTTTGCGTCGGCGAGTTCGCGCTCGAGGCGTTTGCGATCCTCGACCAGCGCCGCAACCCGGGCCGGCACTTCTTCCGGAGACGATTTGAGGCTCGCCGCGACCTCGCGCAGCTGGGCATCACGGGTGGCCAGCCATTGGCGCGCTGCTTCGCCGGTCAGCGCCTCAAGGCGCCGGATACCCGAGGATACCGCGCCTTCGCTGGTGATGACGAACAATTGGATGTCGCCCAAAGCATTGACGTGAGTGCCGCCACATAGCTCGACGGAGTAATCGGCACCGGCGTCGCGACCCATGCTGAGAACCCTAACCTCGTCGCCATATTTCTCGCCGAACAGTGCCATTGCGCCGGCGGCAATCGCCTCGTCGGGAGTCATCAGCCGAGTGGTGACCGGTGGGTTGGAGCGAATTTGGGCGTTCACCTCGGTTTCGACCGCGGCGATGTCATCGGCGGTCAATGCGGTGGGGTGCGAGAAATCGAAGCGGAGGCGATCGGGGGCGACCAGGCTGCCTTTCTGGGTGACGTGATCGCCGAGGCGATGGCGCAATGCGGCGTGGAGCAAATGGGTCGCGCTGTGATTGGCGCGGATTCGATTGCGGCGCTCCGAATCGACTTTTTGGTGCACTGTGTCGCCGACTTCGAGGAGGCCGGCGACTATGACAAGATTGAGGGCGTGGAGGCGGCCGAGTGGCTTAGACGTGTCCTTAACATCGCCTTCGAAACCATTCAACGCAGTCAGTTTTCCGGAGTCGCCGACCTGCCCGCCGCTCTCGCCGTAGAAAGGTGTCTGGTTGAGCAGCACTTGCACGGTCTCGCCCTTTTTGGCGCTCTTGACCGGTTTGCCGTCCGCGATGATCGCCAGCACCACGCCCTCGGCCTCATCGCCCGAGTAGCCGGTGAATTCGGTGCTGCCATGCTCCTCGGCGAGGTCGAACCAGATGTCGTCGGAGGCGCGGTCGCCCGAGCCCTTCCACGCGGCGCGGGCGGCGGCTTTCTGCGCGGCCATCGAAGTGTCGAACCCGGCGCGGTCGACCGCGAGGCCGCGGGCGCGCAGCGCGTCCTCGGTCAAATCATAGGGAAAGCCGAACGTGTCGTAGAGCTTGAACGCGGTCTCGCCGGCCAGCGTGCCGCCAGGCGCAAGCGTTGCGGTCGCTTCATCGAGCAGCCGCAGCCCGTTGACCAAGGTCCGGCGGAACTGGGTCTCCTCCTGCGCCAGCGTCGCCTCGATCAAAGGCTGGGCGCGGAGCAGCTCGGGGTAAGCGGCGCCCATCTCTGCCACCAGCGCCGGCACCAGGCGGTGCATCAGCGGCTCTTTCGCGCCCAAAAGGTGCGCATGGCGCATGGCGCGGCGCATGATCCGGCGCAGGACATAGCCCCTGCCCTCATTGGCCGGCAAAACGCCGTCGGCGACGGGGAAGCCCGATGCCCGCAAATGGTCAGCGATGACGCGGTGGCTGGCCTTGCTCTCGCCCTCGGCGCGGGTTTTGGTCAGCTCCTCCGACGCATGGATCAGCGCCTTGAACGTGTCGGTGTCGTAATTGTCGTGGACGCCCTGGAGCACCGCGGCGATGCGCTCGAGCCCCATGCCGGTGTCGATCTGCGGCTTGGGCAGATCGCTGGCGATTTCGTCATTGGCCTGCAGGAACTGCATGAACACCAAATTCCAGATCTCGACGAAGCGGTCGCCGTCCTCGTCGGCCGATCCGGGCGGCCCGCCGGGGATATGATCGCCATGATCGTAGAAGATTTCCGAGCACGGCCCGGATGGCCCGTCCGGCCCCATCGCCCAGAAATTGTCCTTGGTGGCGATTCGGATGATGCGGCTTTCGGGCAGGCCGGCGATGCGCTTCCACAGGTCGAATGCCTGGTTGTCGGTGTGATAGACGGTGACCGTCAGCTGGTCGGCGGACAGGCCCCACTCCTTCGTGAGGAGATTCCACGCCAGCTCGATCGCGCGGTCCTTGAAATAATCGCCAAACGAGAAATTGCCGAGCATCTCGAAAAAGGTATGGTGGCGGGCGGTGTAGCCGACATTGTCGAGGTCGTTGTGCTTGCCCCCGGCGCGCACGCACTTTTGGCTGCTAACGGCGGTCTTGTAAGGCCGCGATTCCAAGCCGGTGAAGACGTTCTTGAACGGCACCATGCCGGCGTTGACGAACATCAAAGTCGGGTCGTTGTGCGGCACCAACGGCGCCGACGCCACACGCGTATGCCCTTCCCGCTCAAAGAATTCGAGAAACCCGCGTCGGATGTCGTTGGTCGAGGTCATGAGCGGCATGTAAATGGCCCGCTGCACTGCGGCAAGGCGGGGGCGTTGCGCAGCTCAGCGGTCACTAGCAGGTGCAATTTCCAACTTATGCTGCCACTGCCGACTTGAGTGTTATCAAGTCGGCGCACAATTTTCGCGCTGTGAAGTGAACAAGGGGTTTCGATTGGTCGTCGAAAAGACAGCAGCGCCGATCTGGCGGGACGAGCATCTTCGCCTGGCGATCGAGGCGGCATGCGTGACCTTATGGTCTTGGAACGTCGATGACGACCGGCTCGCGATGGATGAGCGGGCGTTTGAGCTATGGGGTTTGCCATGGGCGGACAAGGTCAGCTTTGAAGAGCTTTCCACCCATATCCATCCGGCCGACCGGGACCGGGTTCGCGCTGGATTTTCCGCCACTCGCTCGGTCGCGGGGTCGTACGAGATCGACTTTCGCATTTGTCTTGGCGAGCAAGTTCGCTGGATCTCGGCCCGTGGGCAGGGTGCCGACGCTGGGATCGTCGATCGCGTGATGTTCGGCATTTTTCTCGACGTGACCGGGCGCAAGCAAGCCGAGGAGGGAAGCGAACTGCTCGCCGGGGAGATGAGCCACAGGGTCAAGAACCTTCTGGCGATCGCCACCGGACTGACGCAACTGACGTCACGATCCGCTTCATCGGTTGAAGAAATGACCGGCGTGCTGACGCAACGACTGATGGCTTTAGGCCGTGCCCACGACCTCGTGCGTCCGCTGCCGGGAGAGCAGGGCAAGGCCGCGTTGCTGGGTGATCTGCTGGCGGTCCTGCTAGCGCCATATGACGAGACCGCCGCCTTTTCGAGCCGCATTCGCGTGGCGGTCGCGCGCATGGGCGTCGGAGAGGAAACCGCTACGACACTGGCGATGGTGGTTCACGAGCTGGCGACCAACTCGGTCAAATATGGCGCACTTTCCTGTGCTTCGGGGCTGCTCGACATATCCAGCCGTACCGACGGCGATCATCTGTGCCTTATTTGGGCCGAGAGTGGTGGCCCCTTAATCACCGAGGAGCCGGAGCTGAAGGGCTTCGGCAGCCGGCTCATCGCACGCAGTGTCTCCGGGCAGCTTGGCGGAGAACTGGTCTATGACTGGCAGGAGAGCGGATTGGTCGTGACCGTTCGCATGCGCCAGGATAGGCTGGCGGATTAGACCTGCGATCTGCGGCGCCGACTGCACGCGCGTGTGCCCTTCTCGCTCAAAGAATTCGAGAAACCCGCGGCGGATGTCGTTGGTCGAGGTCATGGGGTGTGGATGTAAATGACGTGCTGCACTGCGGCAAGGCGGGGGCATCTTGCCAGTCCACTGATCGCTGCTAACCCTCCTGCGCAGGAGGGCAATCATGAAAGTTATCTTAATTGGGGCGACCGCACTGCTGTTTGCTGCGCCAGTTAGCGCGCAAGACATGCAGCACATGCATGCGGACACCGCCGCGCCCAAGGTGCCGATGTTACTCGACGGTTACGGCGGTGGCGGTTTCAAGATTACGACGACCAATCCCAAGGCGCAGGCATATTTCGACAACGGCATGCAACTTGCCCACGCATTCGCGCACAATGCGGCAATCGAGGCGATGGGCGAAGCCGTCCGGCTCGATCCGCGATGCGCGATGTGCCTGTGGGGCCAGGCCTGGGCGTCGGGGCCGACGATCAACTTCGGCAAAAGCGAGGACGAGGTCGCCAAGCTGGCCGTGATGTCGAAGAAGGCCGGCGAGCTTGCCAAGGTCAACGGCACGGACCGCGAGCGGGCAATGATCCATGCCCTGCAGCTGCGCTACGAAGCCGGCGGCCGGGGCAAGAACGGCGACCTCAACTTCGCCAAGGCGATGGCCGGCCTGGCGAGCCGCTATCCGGATGACAATGAGCTCGGGGTCCTGGCCGCCGATGCGTGGTTGATGACTCATGCCGATACGGACGAGGAATGGCGGCTCAATGCCGGGCTCGCCATGCCTTTGCTCGAAAGTGTCCTGAAGCGCGATCCCGATTATACGCCGGCCATCCACTTTTACATTCATGCCACCGAGATTGCCCAGGTGCCGGGGCTCGCCGAACGATATGCCGACCGCCTCGCGGGGCTCGCGCCCAAGGCCAGCCACCTCGTCCACATGCCAAGCCACACTTATTATTGGGTCGGTCGGTACGAGGACGCCGCCAAAACCAATTTGCGCGCCGTGGAGCTGGGCATCGACAGCGCCAAGCGGCTCGGGTCGCCACCGCCCAACGGGGTTTGGGGCCTGCCTTATCATGTGCACAATGTGACCTTCGGGCTTGGCGGAGCATTGGAAGCCGGTGACTCGGCCATTGCGCTGCGCCTTGGCCGCCCGCTCGTCGAAAGGTCGCAGGCGCGTGAGGACGCGGCACCCTATACCCAGCTGGTCACCGCGAACGGTTATTATGCGATGGCGCGTTTTGCCGACCCGGCGGAGATACTGGCGCTGGCCGAACCCAAGCTGCCGTTCCTCAAGGCGGCTTGGCATTACGCGCGTGGCGAAGCGTTCGCCCGACGCAACCTCCCGGCGGAAGTTCGAAAGGAAGCTGCGGATATCCGCGGCATCACTGGCAAGCTCAACAAGGACGATGGCTCGCTTCAGGCGCAGACGATGACCTTCATTGCCCGCAATGTGCTGGTCGGCCGGGCGGCGATGCTCGACCAACGCCTGGCTGAAGCGGTCATAGCGTTCAGCCAGGCAGCTGAGCTCCAGGAAAGTGACGATTTCAGCTCGGTGTCCGATCCTCCCGCCTGGCATTACCCGGTGCGACGCGATGTCGCCGAGGCACTGCTCGCCAACAATGACCGACCCGGTGCGAAGCGAGAGGCAGAAGCCGCCCTCAAATACCGCCCGAAGGACCCGGGTACGTTGGAATTGCTTTCGAAGCTGGGAGCGTACGGCGCCGCTCGCTAGGCGACCGCAAAGGACCTCAACCCATCAGCCGATACCCCACCGCGGGTTCGTTGATGATCAACGCCGGCTTGGCCGGATCCGCCTCGAGCTTCTGGCGCAGGGCGCGGATGGCGACGCGGAGATAGTCGGTGTGGCGTTCCTGCGCCGGTCCCCAGATCGTGCGCAGCAGATGCGAATGGGTTAGCACGCGCCCGCGATGCCGGGCGAGCTCGGCCAGCACGGCATATTCCTTGGGCGTCAAATGGACCAGCTCGCCGCCCTTGGACACCGCGCGGTGGGACAGGTCGATGGTGACCCCGCTGGCCTCGATCGGCTGCTGGTCGGTTTCGGGGCCGAGATCGAGCAAATTGGCGACATAGCGATCGAGCTTGGCCGCCTCCGAACCGATGGTCGAGACAAGCTGCTTGTCACCCGAGCCGCTGCGGCGGAGTTCGCGGGCAGCGGTGCCGATCACCGTCAAACGCGGCCGCAAATCGTCGCCGATCGATGACAGCAAAGCGGCGCGCAGCCGGTCGCGCTCGCGCACTTGGGAGAACTCACGCGCTTCGCTCTCGAGCCGGACCCGCTCCAGCGCGAGGGCGAGCTGGTCGAGCAAATTGGTGAGCAAGGCAAAATCCTGTTCGCGTACCGGCACCGTGCCATCGTCGCGGGCGAGACCAGCGGCGGCGAGCACTCCTGCGGCGGCGCGGATGGCGTGGAATTGCCACTCGGCCGGCTGGATGCGCTTTGTGCCGCGGCCGGATGACTCGCCGGTTTCGAGGGTCAGCGCGGCGGCGGCGATGTCGCTCGGGGTCAGGCGATTGCCCTCGGGGACGGCGGCGATGACCGAAGGTGTCGGGAGCGTGGCGACGATCATCGCATTGCAATTGAACAAGCGGTGCAGCTCTTCGGCGGCGGTGCGCGCGATGTCGGCCTCGCTGCTGTAGCTGAGCAAGCGCCGGGCGAAGCCGGCGATGGTCGCGTTGCGCGCCGCATGGGCGGAGGCGATGCGCGCCTGGTGGCGGATGCCGGCGGCGAGCCGGCTGGTGACCAACGCGACGCTCAACAGGACGACGACCGTGACGACGTCCGCCACGCGGTCCATGCGCAAGGTGTGGACCGGCTCGGTGAAGAAGAAATTGTAGGCGAGCGCGGCGCCGGCGCAGGCGGCCACGGCGGGACCAAGGCCCCACAAGGCGGCGGCGGCGAGCACCGCCGGCAAATAGATCATGTCGACCGAGGCGGTGCCCCAGCGCGGCGCGATCCACAGGCCGATGAGGGTCGAGACGGCGACCATGGCGAGCGCGCCGGCATAGGATTGGACGGCGTCGGCAATCGCGCTGTCGGAGCGATCGCGGGCGAAGGTCGCGGTTGGGGGCGTGGTCATGCGAATTAACTGCGCCCGTCGCGGCCTTTCGTCGAGGGGCGGACCGCCGTCTTTATACGATCCCTTAGTGCCGCCCGGCC
>JBDSNQ010000163.1:0-8577 GCA_039915275.1 Sphingomicrobium sp. | reverse complement strand
GGCCGGGCGGGGCCTGTAGCTCAATGGTAGAGCCGGCCGCTCATAACGGCTAGGTTGGGGGTTCGAGTCCCTCCGGGCCCACCGGCCTTCGCTAAGGCTACGGCCGGCGAGCCGGCATCACCGCGCTGGCTTGCCAGCCGAAGCCGCCCTTGGGGCGGCGAAGTTTGGTCGGGGGTCTCCCCATTGCAGCCATCCCCCGGATGGCTGGTCGGGGAGACAGGATTCGAACCTGCGACCCTCTGCTCCCAAAGCAGATGCGCTACCAGGCTGCGCCACTCCCCGAACAGGGGTCCGTTAGCAGTGGCGGCTCATTGGTCCAACTCTAATGCTTCTTGGCCGGAGCCTTTTCAGCTTTGTTGTCGGCGGCGTTGTCGACGGCATTGTCAGTTTTGCTGGACGCCGTTTGCTCGTCGATCTTGTCCTTGATCTTGGCGCCGGTGTCCTTGACGTCCTTGGCGATGTCGCCGGCGATCTTCCCGGCTTCGGTGGTGACCGCCTTGGTGCCCTTCTCGACCGCCGCATTATCGTAGCCGAGGGTGACCGAATTATTGTTGGGGTCCTTGTTCAACGAACAGGCCGCCAGCACAAAAATGGGGAGGATGATTGCAGAGCGCACGATGTCTTCTCCTTGCAAGCTGTTCAACGCCGCTTGCGGGCCGGCGGCGGCTCAATCCCGCCCGACAGCACCGCCAGCATCGCCGTCCACGCCGCCACATTCTGCCGCAGCGCTTCGCGGTCGATCTTGTCGAGAGTGTCGTCCGGAGTGTGGTGCAAGTCAAAATAATTGGTGCCGTCCTGGCCAAGGCCGACCGCTGGCATGCCGCCCTCGATCATCGGGCCGATGTCCGACCCGTCAGCGGCATCAAGCGCGCCGGGGACGATGCCGAGCGGGGCCAGCGCCGCCTGGAGCGCCATGCCTTCCGCCTCGCGCGGTTTGCCGAGCTTGCTGTCGACTTTCCAGATGCGGTCGGCGCCGAAGTCGCTTTCGGCGATTGCGTGATGGGCTTCGCGGCCGTGGACATCCTTGTAGAACATGCCGCCGTAGAGACCCATTTCCTCGGCGCCGAACCACACCACGCGGATGGTATGGAGCGGCCGGCCGGCATCCATGATCCGCTTGGCGGCGGCGGTGGTGATGGCGACGCCGGCGCCATCGTCGATCGCGCCGGTGCCGAGATCCCAGCTGTCGAGGTGGCCCCCAACCATCAGGATCGGCGCCTGGGGATCGCGCCCCGGCACTTCGGCGATGACATTGCCCGAACTGCCCGGGCGTGTGGTTGAAACCAGGGTCAAATGCATCGTCACCGGCTGGCCGCGCTTGAGAATCCGTTGCAGCTGCTCGGCGTCGGGCAGGGACAGCGCCCCGGCCGGAATCGGCGCCACCCCCGCCTCGAACTGCTGGCCGCCGGCGTGGGGATTGCGGTGGTGGTCGGTGCCGATCGCGCGCACGACGATGCCGATCGCGCCCTTGCGGCTGGCGATGCTCGGCCCCTGGCGGCGCGGTCCGCCGAAGAAGCCATAGCCCGAGCCGTCTTCGGTCCGCGGCATGCTGTGCGAGACGAAGACGATCTTGCCGCGCACCGCCTCATCGGGCGCGGCCATCAAATCGGCCAGCGTGTCGAACCCGACGATTTGCCCGACGATGCCCTGGTCCGGCGTCGAGGCGCTGTTGCCGAACGCCGTCACGACCAGCTTCTGGGGGAAGGGGGCGACGATCTCCGCGCCTTCCGCGCCGCGCGTCCACACCGGCATCGCGAATCGCTCGACGTGGACATTGGCAAAACCCAGCGCGGTCAATTTGGCCACCGCCCAGTCGCGCGCCCGCGCTTCGGCCTCGGTCCCGCCCATCCGCTGCCCGATCTCGGTCGTCAGCCCTTCGACGATGTCCCAGGCATAATTGTCGGCCAGCGCGGCGTCGCGAATGGCGGCCACCGCTTGCGGCACCGTCGGCAAATAATGCGGTTTACCGGACGGCGCCGGGGTCGGCGTCGGGAGAGTCTGCGACGCGAGCGGGGCGGAAGTTGCGAGCAGCAGCGCTGCGACAATGCGTTTCATGGCTCGGTGCCTAGCCGGGCCGGGGGCACATGTCATCGGCCAATGGTCGCAATCACAACAAGCGCATTTGCGCGCCCTCGGGCGGGCGAAAGAGGTCGCGGCGGAGCAGGAATTTGGCCTCACGCAGGCCGTATTTCTTGGCCGCGATCTCGAACCGCGTCCGAATGAGCTCGGCCCACGGTCCTTGCCCACGCATCCGGCTGAAGAATTTGGGGTCATTGTCGCGGCCGCCACGCATCGCGGTGATGGTCGCCATGACTTTCGCGGCGCGGTCGGGATAATGGTCGTTCAGCCACGCCCGGAACAAGGGCGCGACTTCGTGGGGCAGGCGGACCGGCAGATGGAAGCCGCCGGCCGCATTGGCGCTGGCTGCCGCCTTGATAATCGCTTCGAGCTCATGATCGGTGATTTGCGGGACGACCGGAGCGATGGCGACGTAGCAAGGCACGCCCGCTGCATTGAGCTGTCGTATGGCTTCGATGCGTTTGCGGCCGCTGGGCGCGCGCGGCTCCATCGTCCGGCTGATCTTGGGGTCGAGCGAGGTGACCGAGATGGCGACCGAGGCGATGCCCAGCTCGGCGGCGAGCTTGAGCAGGTCGAGGTCGCGCAGCACGCGGTCGGACTTGGTGGTGATGGTGAACGGGTGCCGTGTTTCCAGCAGCACCTCGATGACCGAGCGCGTCACCCGCCAGCGCTCCTCGATCGGCTGATAGGGATCGGTGTTGGTGCCCATCGCAATCGGCGCGCATTCATAGCCCGGCCTCGACAGCGCCGAGTGCAACAGCTGCGCCGCTTTGGGTTTGACGAACAGCCGCGACTCGAAATCGATCCCGGGCGACAGATCGTGGAAAGCGTGGGTCGGCCGGGCAAAGCAATAGATGCAGCCATGCTCGCAGCCCCGATAGGCATTGATCGAGCGGTCGAAACCGAGGTCGGGCGAGCTGTTGCGGGTGAGGATCGATTTGGCGTGCTCGATGGTCACCGTGGTGCGGCGCGTGGCCACGCCGTCCAGCGCTTCGACAGTGTCGAGCCAATCGCCGTCGGCCGTGCGCTCCTGGAGGTTGAAGCGCGCCGGCGCGTTGTTGCGCGTTGCTCCGCGCCCACGGATCGACTCGGTCGGCATGGATTTAGCCTAAGCCACCATGCGAACAAATCAAGAACGAATTCTATCGCTCGGAAAGATTGGTGCGGCTCGTCGGGAAGGCCGGCCAGCGGTGCTGGGCGAGCGCGCTCAAGGTCGGCGTCTCGGCGCGGGCAAGCCCCTGGTAGACCCACATGTTGCGAAATACGGCCGGCACATAATAGCGCGTTTCCCAATAAGGGATGCTCTCGATCCACAGCAAGGGATCGGCCTGCCCGGGGATCGCCGCCCAGCGCGACACCGGGACTGGACCGGCGTTGTAGGCGGCCATCATTCGCGGCAATTGGCCGCCGGTCGCAGGCGAGCGGCGCATCAGTTCGATGAAGCTTTGGCCATATTCCAGATTGTAACGCGGGTCGGTCAGGGATGCGGTCGAAAAAGGCAGGCCCTGCGCCCGCGCCATGTCGCCCGCGGTTCCGGGCCGGACCTGCATCAGGCCCACCGCGCCGGCCTGGCTGACGGCGTCGGTGCGGAACGTCGATTCCTGGATGATGTGGGCGAACGCCAGCGCCGGATCGACCCGCCAGCCGGTCAGTGGCGCCCAGCGCGGCCGGGGATAGCTGTCCTGGGGAAAGGCGATGGCGCCCGGCTGGCCGTTGTGCGCCAGCCAATATTGGGCGCCGGCAAGCTCGAGCCGCTCGGCCAGCTCGATCAGGGCATGGTGTTGCGAGGCAAGTCCGATCCGCGCTTGATGGCGAAGCATGTCCTCGGCCAAAGGCCGCTCGCCGATCCTGACCAGCTCAATCGCGCGGCGGATGTTGGGCAAATACTCGACCGACGGATCGGCGCTGTGCGGGTCGGATGGCATGCGAGTGTCCATCCCCAGCGTCTCGCGCGCGAGCAGGCCGTAAAAGCTTTCATTGGAGCGCGCCGCCGCCTTGAGCAGCGGTGCAACGGACTGCGGCCGCCGGCACGACTGTTCCGACCGCGCGGCCCAATAATAAGCGCCGGCGTTGAGCTCGCGCTCGCGGGCGATTGCGGCCACTTCGCGAAAGGCACGAGACGCTGCTTCGCAATCGCCCTGACGCCATGACGCCAGTCCGGAAATCCACGCCGCCCGGGTTGCCCACTCGCCACTCGCCCCAACCCTCCAGGTGTCGGCGACGCGGCGCGCATCGGCGTCGCGACCGTCGGCATAATAAGCCCAGGCGACGCGCTGTGCCGCTTCGGCGCGCGCTTCGAGCGAAAGCAAGGGCGCACCCTGGATGAGTAGCAGCTCGGCGTTGGCCGGATCGTCGGCCTTGATCAACGGGTCGAGCGCAGCGCGAAGCTCATCCGCGGCGGGCTCGCCCTGGACCGGCGGCGGGCGATAACGGGCAGGAGCCGAGCCCAGGAACATGAGCGGCTTGCGGGGCACGATTAGCGGGCTGGTGAGAGCGCCGCGGGTGAGCGCCATCCGCGCCAATTGCTCGGCTTGCGGCAATTCGGGCGCTTCGGCGATCAGCGCCTCGAGGCGGGCGAGGTCGACCGTCGGCGAGCCGCGCGCGGTGTACAGCTCGGCCTTGGCGACCGGCGCCAGGACGCTCGGCGGGAGCAGCGCGATGCCGGCCTCGGCGGACGCCCAATTGCCGCTGCGGATGGCCGCGAACACTTCGCGCCAGTCGCGCGGGATGGGAATCGTTGGCGGCGCGGGCGCAGGGCCGACAATTGTGGCGGGAGGCGCCGCCACCGTGACCGGTGCGGGCGAGGCCGATTGTGAAATCGGCGCGAGCGGATCCTGCGCGAAAGCGGGGCTGGCACAGAGCAGCGCTGCAGAGGCAATCAGGCGGGCGCTCAAACGTCATCCTCCATCAGCAGCAACAGGTCGCGCCAGGCGAGCGCCTTGTCCGACGGGCGGCTGATCAGGAAGCGCGGGTGGAAAGTGGCTACGGTCCGCACCCCTTCGACCTTGTGGACATGGCCGCGGGCGGCGGCGAGCGGTTTGCCGAGCAAGGCGCGCGCCGGGGCGTCGCCCAGCAGCAGCAGGCGTTTGGGCTTGGCGAGCGTGACATGCTGGCGAGCGATGGTGGCGCATTCGGCGAGGTCTTCGGCGCGGATCTTGGCGCCCGGCGCATGGAAGCAGGACAGAGTGGCGGTGTAGGCATCCTCGGCCGCGATGCCGATGGCGGCGAGCATCCGGGTCATCAGCTGCCACGCCTCGCCGCCGATCGGCCGGCCCTCGGCGGCATCCTCCCGCGCCGGCATTTCGGCGACCAGCATCACCGGCGCCGATTCCTGGCCTTGCGGCATCACCCGCGATGTCCCCGCCGTCGCGAGGGGCAGCGATGGCGCCGTGCCGAGCCAGTCGCGAAACAGATGGAGCGTCTCAAGCGCCTGGCTGACCGCCTGGACCGATGGCTGGCGGACATTGGGCGGCGGCGGAACCGGCGCCTTGAGCCAGTTGCGCGGGCTTTCCGATATGGCAACATCGACGCCCGCCTGCAGCCACCAGCCGAGCGTGCTGGCGGCGTCGGCCGTGCTATATCCTTGCTCTTCCCCGCCCATGCCGCACCTTCAATGGCATTGACGGCGCGGTCAAGGAATTGGCAGGGCGTAAGCGGGCGAAATGCCTTGCCCGCGCGACGAAAGCCAAGCCGATGACCAGCCGCGAATCGATGCAATACGATGTGGTGATCGTCGGCGCCGGTCCGGCCGGGCTGAGCGCGGCGATCCGCCTCAAGCAATTGGGTGCCGCAGCGGGGCGCGAAATCACCGTCTGCGTGCTCGAGAAAGGCAGCGAGGTCGGGGCGCACATCCTGTCCGGCGCGGTGCTCGATCCCAAGGCGCTCAAGGAGCTGATCCCCGACTGGAAGGACAGGGGCGCGCCACTGACCGTGCCGGTGACCGAGAACCATCACTGGCTGCTGACCGAGACCGGCAAATGGGCGATGCCGGCGCTGATGCTGCCGCCGTTCATGCACAATAATGGCTGCTTCACGCTCAGCCTCGGCAATTTCTGCCGCTGGCTGGCGGGGCAGGCGGAGGAGTTAGGCGTAGAGATTTTCCCGGGCTTCGCGGCGGCGGAAATCCTTCACGAGGACAATGGCGCGGTGAAGGGCGTGGCGACCGGCGATGTCGGCATCGCCCGCGACGGTACGCATCGCCCGGACTATCAGCCAGGAATGGAGCTCCACGCCCGCTACACCCTCTTCGCGGAAGGCGCGCGGGGCCATTTGACCAAGCGGCTGACCGAAGTGTTCGACTTGCGCAAGGACAGCGGTCCTCAGGTTTTCGGGCTTGGCGTCAAGGAGTTGTGGGACGTTCCTGCCGACAAGCATAAGCCCGGGCGAGTGATCCACAGCCAGGGCTGGCCGCTCGAGGATGCGTGGGGCGGGGGGTTTCTCTATCACCAGGACAATGGCCAGGTCGCGCTGGGGTTCGTCGTCGCGCTCGACTACCAGAACCCCTATCTGTCGCCGTTCGAGGAATTTCAGCGGTGGAAGACCCATCCCGCGATCCGCGCCGAGATCGAGGGCGGCAAGCGCATCTCCTACGGCGCCCGCGCCATCAACGAGGGCGGCTGGCAGTCGATTCCCGAGCTGGTGTTCCCCGGTGGCGCGCTGATCGGTTGCTCGGCGGGGTTCGTCAACGTGCCGCGGATCAAGGGGACCCACACCGCGATGAAGTCGGGCATGCTGGCAGCGGAAGCGGCGTTCGAGGCGATTGCGGCGGGCCGCGGCGCCGACCGGCTCGAGGCTTATCCAAAGGCGCTGCACGCGAGCTGGATCGTCAAGGAGTTGCGCATGGTCCGCAATGTCCAGCCGGCGGTTGCGCGCTGGGGCGGGCTCATTGGCACGCTCTATGCCGGGATCGACATGTGGCTGGGGCAGCTTGGCTTAAGCCTGCCATGGACCTTGAAGCACCACGCCGATCACACGCGGCTCAAGCCCAGGCAGGATGCAAAGCCGATCGCTTACCCCAAGCCCGACGGCGTCCTGACCTTCGACCGTTTATCCTCGGTGTTCGTGTCCAACACCAATCACGAGGAAAATCAGCCGGTTCACCTGACGCTCAAGGACGCCGCGGTACCGACGACTATCAATCTGCCACTCTATGACGGTCCCGAGCAGCGATACTGCCCGGCGGGCGTTTACGAATTTATCGACGGTAGCGATGGTAACAAGCGGTTGCAGATCAACGCCCAGAACTGCGTCCACTGCAAGACCTGCGACATCAAGGACCCGACGCAGAACATCAATTGGGTGACACCCGAAGGCGGAGGAGGGCCGAACTATCCCAACATGTAGACTGATCGGAATCTCGGCGATTGTGGCGGCGGCGATGCTCGCTGCGCCGCAAGCTGCGGCCCGGACCGATACGCCGCAAAGCTCCGCCTTGACCTATATCGAGGCGCGCGCGGCGGCGATGCGCGGCGAGCACGGTCGGTCGGCCGAGCTCTTGGCCGGACTGGCGGAGCGCAGCGCGGGCGATTTGACGATCAGCCGCAAGGCGCTGGGCGAAGCGATCGGGGCCGGGGACATGGCGCTTGCACTGCGTCTCGCGCACCGCCTCAAGCCCAATGAATTGACCACCGACGCGCGGCTGCTGCTGATCGCCGAGGAGCTGCGCCGCCGCCAACCCGATCGGGCGATGCCGTTCGTCACCGGCGCCAATGACGATGCCAATCTGCAATTCCTTGAGCCGCTGATCCGCGCCTGGGCGGCGGTCGAGCGCCGCGATCTGGCGTCGGCCTTGACCGTCATCGACCAGATTCCGGTCAACAGCCTGCTTGGGCCCTACCGCTACGAGAATCGGGCATTCATTCTGTTGAAATTCCGCCGCACGGCGGAAGCGGAGCCGTTCGCGCGCCAGGCGATCGCAGCATCCGGAGGGCGCGAGAACCGGCTGCGGCTGGCGCTGGCCGACGGCTTCCTCGCCGCCGGTGACCGCGCGCGGGCCGCGGCAATGGTCGAGGGCATGGGCAGCGATGCCGGCCCAGCGCGGCAGCGAATCGCGGCCGGCAAGCGGATCGGGCTGGCGATCGACGATTCGGCCCGGGCCTATGCCGAACTGCTGCTTGGCCTCGCCGTCGACCTCAACCGGCTCAACAATCGCGCGCTGCCGGTGAGCATGGTCCAGGTCGCGCGCTACGCCGACCCCCGAAACAGTGCCGGTTCGGTGCTGCTCGCGCTGCTGCTGGAGAGCCAGGGCCGGACGGACCAAGCGCTGCTCATTCTTGGCGCGGTGGCCGCGTCCGATCCGCTGGCGCCGCAGGCGCTCGACGCGTCGGCGCGGATGCTGATCGACCAGAAGAAATTCGATGAAGCGCTGGCCCTCGCCCGCTTGTCGACCACGGCCCGCGATGCCACCGTCGGCGACTTTTCGCGGCTGGGCGACGTGCTCCAGTCGAGCAAGCGCTACAATGAGGCGGCCGACGCCTACGGACGAGCGATCGGCCTGAC
>JBDSNQ010000269.1:0-3806 GCA_039915275.1 Sphingomicrobium sp. | reverse complement strand
GCTGGTCGAGCCGCCGGGTGCCGATCGCCTGGACGCTGATCGGGACGTTTTGGAGATTTTCTTCGCGCTTGGTCGCGGTGATGACGATTTCGCTCTGGTCGACTCCCTCGCCGTCCTGTGCTTGCTGGACAGCCGCCGGAGGTGCCGTCCCGTCGGTCACCTTGGTTCCCTGCGCTGGCGAGTCGCTCGCGGGCGTGACCTGGGCGAAGGCAGTGGTCGAGAAAGCCGTCGACGCGAGAAGGCCCAGCGTCAGCGCACGGAAACTCTTGGTGCTCATCATCGTCCCCCCGAGCAAATATGCCGGCATTGCGACAGAGCGGCCGCCCATTGTCAACGCCGATCGCTGCCGATCGAAGATTATTTCGCTAGCGTTGCAACAAGGACGCTGGTGCTTCGGGATAGGCCACCAAAACCTCGCCAAGTGCATCCTTGAGCGGTCCGAGATGCTTCTCGTAACGCTGCCATTCCTCGGTCGCGCCGCGATAGATCGGCTGCCGTACCTGCTCGGAGCTCGGCGTGCGCACCGCGCGCTCCGTCTTGTAGACCTCGAGGCAGGCGGGTTCGAATTCCAGCCCGCAATAGTCCAGCAACGCGCGCACTTCGACTTCCGTGTTGTCGACCATCCGTTCATAGATCACGCGATGGACGCGGCCGGGCAGAACCGCGGCCATGTGCGCCATCAGCCGCACATAATCGGAATAGTAACGACCTAGGTCGGTGAGGTCGTAGGTGAAGTCCTGCCCGCGCGCGAAATGTTGGCGGAAATTCGACATGCAGCAACCCAGCGGATGGCGCCGGGCGTCGATGATCTTGGCGTTGGGCAGGATGCAATGGATGAACGGGGCGAACATCCAATTATTGGGCAGCTTGTCGACGAAGAAGGGCCGCTCGGTCCGCCTCTGCACCGCACTTCGACGCAAATATTCTTGCGCAGCCTCGCGCCGGGCTTCGGGTGAGAGCCCAACGGTGTCAGCGGGATAGTTGCCGATTGCCGACACGATCGCCGGAATGTCGGGAAGCTCTGACGTTCCCTCGACCAGGCTGTGCGACGACAGGATTTGTTCAACCAGGGTCGATCCCGCACGGGGCATTCCGACGACGAAAATCGGATCGCCGGCGGGGTCGCCGCCGGGGCGCGCGAGCACATTTTCGTCGTAAAGTTTGATGATCCGGTCGACCACCCGAGTCAGCTTACCGACTTTATAGGGATGATAATTGCGCCTCAGCGCATTGCCCTTAACGTAATGCGCAAAAGCCTCGCTGCTCCGCCCGAAATCGTGGAACGCCTTGCCCAGCGCGAATTCAACGTGGAACCGGTCGTCGTCTTTGAGGTCGTCGCGTTCGAGAATGCCCTCCATCGCAGCGATATCGCCGTCGGTGAAACGCGCGGTCTTGAGGTTGGCGAGGCTCCACCAGGCATCGCCCAGCGCCGGATTTAGCGCGATAGCCTTGCGGTACGCCGCGATCGATTCCTGAGCCCTTCCAACTGTCTTCAACATGTGCCCGTAAGTCAGCAGGACGCGTGGCTGGTGCGGCGCTCGCTCGAGCACCTGGGTGTAGAGTTCCAACGCGTGCTCAAAGTCGCCTAGCCGCCCCAATGTCGCGGCCTTGAGGTTGAGATTGCCAAGGCCCTCCGGATCTTGCTCGAAGATGATTTCGAGCAGCTCGAGTGCCTCGGCCGGCCGCCCAAGTCGCCCCAGCACCATCGCCAGGTTGGTGCGCGCGGGCGTGAACTCAGGCGCGATTTCGACCGCTCGGCGAAGCAGGGTCTCGGCATCCTTGAGCCGCCCGATCCGCGCCGCGAGTTCGGCCAGCATACGGATCGCCCGGACATCGAACGGATCCTCCTTGAGGTGCGGCTTGAGGATGCGCTCGGCTACATCGAGCTGGTTGGCATGCATCGCCGCCGCCGCCTCGATCAGGCGCGGATGCCAATGGCTGGAACCGGGGAAATGCGTCGCCACCGGCAATGCCTAGCCGCTCATTCGCGCTCGCGCCAAGGCCTGCGCATCGCTAGATGGCCCAAATGAAATATTTCGAAGACATCGCGGTCGGCGCCGAGGCCGTGTTCGGCGATTATGACGTAACCCGCGAGGAAATCCTCGAATTCGCGCGCAAATATGACCCGCAGCCCTTCCATCTGTCGGACGAAGCGGCCGCCAAGACCCATTTCGGGCGGCTGGCGGCGAGCGGCTGGCACACCGGCGCAATGGCCATGGCGGTGTTTGCTCGCTATTTCCTCAAGGAAGAGCAAGCCGGATTGGGCTCGCCGGGAGTCGATGAATTGCGCTGGCTGAAACCGGTCCATCCCGGCGACCGCCTGACCGTGCGCGGCCTGGTCATCGACAAGGCCCCGTCTTGCTCCAAGCCGCACATCGGCACCGTCCGCACCAAAATCACGGTCAGCAATCAGGACGGCGTCGACGTCATGCGGTACATTTCGATCGTGATGATACTGCGGCGTCCAGACAGCGGCGCCTAACCGACAACGCCTATTTGGTCTTCGCGCGGCGGGCCTTGGCTTTGCTCGCGGGGGCGCTCGCCGGCCGCGCCTTGCGCTTCACCTCGGCCCAGATCTGCTGGTAAGCGAGATAAGCCAGCACCGTCGCGAACAGCAGGAAAATGGCGACCATCACCCCCCAGCGGTGGCGGTTCTCGAGCTTGGGCTCGGCCGTCCACACCAGGAACGCCGCGACGTCCGTTGCCATCTGGTTGACCGTCGGCCGGGTGCCATCGGCGTAGGTCACCTGCCCGTCCGATTTGAGGGGTTGCGGCATGGCCAGGTTCAAATTGGCGAAATAAGGGTTGTAGTGAAGATTGGCCGGGGTCTTGGCGGTTGGGAACTGCTTGAGCAGCGCCGCCGGCTGATTGCGATAGCCGGTGAGCAGCGAATAGACATAGGCCGGGCCGCCTTCGCGCGCCTTGGTGATCAGCGACAGGTCCGGCGGCAGCGCATTATTATTGGCCGCCCGCCCCTGCGTTTCGTTGGCGAACGGGGTCGGGAAATAGTCGGACGGGATCGCCTTGCGCGTCGCCGGCTCGCCGGTCTCCGGGTTGATGCTCGGGATCTCGGTCGCCCACTGGTTGGCGATCGCCTTCACTTCGGCCTCATTATAGCCAAGTTCGTGGACGTCGCGGAACGCGACCAGTTTGAGGCCGTGGCAGGCCGAACAGACCTCCTTATACACCTGGAAGCCGCGCTGCAGCTGCGCGCGGTTGTATTTGCCAAACGGCCCGTCGCTGGCCAGCGCAAGATGCCTAGGCTCGAGGTGAAACGCTTCCTCGGCGGTCTTGGGCGCCGGATTACTCAAATTGCTCGAGACGCCGACGAACAGCGAGATCAGCAGCACGCCGGCGAAGGCCAGGCCGACCAGAAAACCGAGGATACGGACCATGTCTCGCTCTGCCCTTTTACTTGGCCGCCGCGCGGTGAAGCACGGATTCGGTGATCGAATTGGGTAGCGGCAGAGTGTGCTCGAACTTCGCGATCAGCGGCAGGATGATCAGGAAGTGCGCGAAATAATAAGCCGCGGCGAGTTGCGACAGCCCGACATAGAATGGCGTCGCGGGGGCGCCGCCGCACCAGCCGAGGACGAATACGTCGGCGACCAGCAGCCAGAAGAATCGCTTGAACATCGGCCGGTAATGGCCCGAGCGGACCGGCGACGTGTCGAGCCAAGGCAGGAAGAACAAGAGCAGGATCGAGCTGAACATGGCCAGCACGCCCCACAATTTGGCGGGCAGGATGAAGCCGACCGTAAACGCCCTCAGGATCGCGTAGAACGGCCAGAAATACCATTCGGGGA
>JBDSNQ010000143.1:0-10679 GCA_039915275.1 Sphingomicrobium sp. | reverse complement strand
CGACCAATTGCATGTTCATCCGCTCGGGCAGGCCGCCAACATTATGATGGCTCTTGATGGTTACGCTCGGCCCGCCGGTGAACGACACGCTCTCGATCACGTCGGGATAGAGCGTGCCCTGGGCGAGAAAATCGGCGCCGCCAATCTTGGCAGCCTCGGCCTCGAACAATTTGATGAACTCGGCGCCGATGAATTTGCGCTTGGCCTCGGGGTCGGTGACTCCGGCGAGCCCGCCGAGGAAGTCGGCGCTGGCGTCCACATGGACCAGCGGGATGTTGTAGCTGTTGCGGAATAGCGAGACGACTTGCTCCGCTTCGCCCAGCCGCATCAGCCCATGATCGACGAAAACGCAGGTTAATTGCTCGCCGACCGCTTCGTGGATCAGCACCGCGGCGACCGCGCTGTCGACCCCGCCAGACAGCCCGCAAATCACCCGGCCTTTGCCAACTTGCGCTCGGATTTCGGCGATTTTGGCGTCGCGGAAACCCGCCATCGTCCAGTCGCCGGCACAGCCGCACACGTGGCGCACGAAATTGGCCAGCAACTTGCCGCCGTCGGGCGTGTGCACGACTTCGGGATGGAACATCATCGAATAGAAATGGCGATCCTCGTCAGTCGCGATCGCGTAGGGCGCTCCCTCGGACTTGGCGACGATCGAGAAACCATCGGGCAGTTTCTCGACCCGGTCTCCGTGGCTCATCCACACCTGGTGCTTCTCGCCGACCCGCCACAGCCCGTCGAACAAGGCGCTTGTCGCGATGATCTCGATAAACGCCCGTCCGAACTCGCGATTGTCCGACGCCGCCACCACCCCGCCCAATTGGTGGGCCATGGTCTGCTGGCCGTAGCAGATGGCGAGGATGGGCACGCCGGAGTCGAAGAAATGCTGCGGCGCGCGCGGTGAATCATCCCACATCACCGACGACGGCCCGCCCGACAATATGATGCCTTTGGGCTTCAACCGCTCGAACGCCTCGTCGGCGGCGTTGAACGGCGCGATCTCGGAATAGACCCCCGCCTCGCGCACGCGCCGCGCGATCAGCTGGGTCACCTGGCTGCCGAAGTCGACGATCAGGATGGTTTCGTTAGGTTGGAGCGTCATGGCAGGCCGATAGCCGTTCCTGCGGGGGAGTAAAGTTATGTGCGTGTCGCCGGGGCAGCGCGGCGTGTTGATCTCACCGCATTGCCCGCTGTCGCCGCGCGTCGGCTGCGGCTGAAGCGGGTGCAAACTGGACGCGGCTGAAGCCGCCGTGGACATGCCGCCCGAACTGTAGGAGGGTAGGAAGCAAGCGGCGGCGGGGGGACAATGCGGCGACCTGAACCTGTCAAACTTCGCCGAGTGCTGAACTCCGCCTTGGGCGCCGCCATTGTGGTTGGCGGCTCAATCGGCATCGGCATATTGAGCATCCCGGGCGTTGTCGCCGGACTCCTCAATGATCCCCTGCTGATTTTGGCCTGCTGGTTCGTCGGCGGAGCGCTCGCTCTACTTGGCGCCAATATCTACGCCGAACTGGGCACCACTTTTCCGCAGGCCGGCGGCCCGTACGTCTATTTGCGCCGCGCGGCGGGGCCGTTCGCGGGTTTCGTGACGGGATGGGCCGATGCGGCTGTCAGCATTTTAGGCATGGCCGCGACGGCCGCGCTGATCGGAGAATATCTCGAGAGCGGAACAATTGGGCGCCATGAAATAGCGGTCGGCCTGTTGGTTTCCCTTGGCATCATCAATTGGTTCGGGCTGAAGGTCGGCGCGCGCGCGCAACAGGCGCTGACCCTGTTCAAGCTTGGCGGACTGGTGGTCCTCGCGGTCGGCTGCTTCCTGGTTGGGGGACAGAAAGGCGCGGTCAGTGCAAGTGCCGTAAGCCCAATCACGATCGCCTCATTGGTTGCCGCCCTCGTCCTCATCACCGAGACTTATGCCGGCTGGAACTCGGCGGTCTATTTCTCCGAGGAAGACAAGGACACCGATAGGAACATTCCCCGCGCACTCTTCTGGGGAATAGGGGCGATGATGGCGGCGTATTTGCTGTTCAATGCCGGCTTGCTGTTCGCGTTGGACCTGCCCAGTCTGTCAGCATCGACACTACCCGCTTCAGACGCGTCCAAGTTGATTTTCGGGGGCGCCAGCCTGGCAGTCGCGCGTACGTTTGCGGTCGTGTTTCTTCTGGGCATCTTGAACGTCGGGGTGATGTATACACCTCGCATATTGTTCGCGATGAGCCGCCAGGGTGTGCTGCCTTCGAGACTCTCGACGTTGAACCGCTTTGCCACGCCCGCGCCAGCCTTGGTCTTTTGCCTGATCCCGTCGGCTTTGCTGGCTGCGGGCCAGTCCTTCGACGTCCTGTTTCGGATAACCGCGTTCCTCGGCCTGATGATCAATTGCGCGATTTACGCCTCCTTCTTCATACTGAGACGCACCGAGCCTCTCGCTGAGCGCCCTTTCCGAGCCCGTTGGTATCCGTGGGCACCGCTTATCGTTCTGCTCCTGTCGTTCGGGCTGCTCATCAGTTATCTGGTTACGGATCCCGAACCAGGTCTTTGGGGGACCGCTGCAATCGCGTTGAGTTGGCCGGTCTACAGGGCAGTTTCGCGAGGCAAGGCGCCACCTGTGCCGGGTCATGACAACCGCGCCTAACCGACCTTCGCCCCGCCCGTCGGCTCGTCAGCCCGATGCTCGCCTCGGGCGAACTGTTCGGCGAGCTTGAATTTCTGGATCTTGCCCGATCCGGTCAGCGGCCACTGGTCGACCCACAGCCAGTGCTTGGGCGTTTTTTGCGGTGACAGGCGCTCGCGGATGAACGCCTTCAATTCGGCGGGGTCGGGCCGGCGGCCGCCCTTGGCCCGCATGAAGCAGGCGACTTGCTCGCCATAGACCGGGCACGGTACGCCAATCACCGCCACCTCGCCGACATCGTCATGCTCAAGCATGGCGTTCTCGATCTCCGCCGGGAACAGATTCTCGCCGCCGCGGATGATCATCTCCTTGACCCGCCCGGTGATCGCCACATAGCCGCGCGCGTCCATCCGCCCGAGGTCGCCGGTGTGGAGCCAGCCGTCGCCATCGATCGCCTTGGCCGTCGCTTCGGGATTGTCGTTATAGCCGACCATGACATGATAACCCCGGGTGCAGATCTCGCCCTGCTCGCCGATCGGCAGCACCGCGCTGGTCGTTGGATCGAGGATCGCGACGTCGATGTTAGGCAGCGGCTGGCCGATCGTCTCGGTGAGGTCGGCCAAGCTATCGTCGTGCCAGACCATGGTGATCACCGGCGAGCATTCGGTTTGCCCGTAGACGATCTGCACGGTCGGTCCGAAGGCCGATCGCACGCGGCTGATCAATTCCGGCGCGACCATCGCCCCGCCCGACATGATTCGCTGGAACGAGGAGACGTCGCGGCCGCTTCGAACCGCTTCGTCGACCAGCGCGACCAGCATCGTCGGTACGCCCAGCAGATAGCCGGGCCGCTCGCGTTCGATGACCCTGACGATCATCGCCGGATCGAACATCGGCGCCAGCAGCATCGTCGCGCCGGCGTCGATTATGCCCATCACGCAAACCGCGCAGCCGGTGGTGTGGAACAGCGGCATGTTGTGCATGAACGTGTCGCCAGCGCCGAGGCCGAGGCGGGCCATGGTGTCGCGCGCGTTTTGGATCAGGCCGTGATGGTGGAGCAGCGCGCCCTTGGGGAAGCCGGTGGTGCCCGAGGTATACTGGATTTGCGTGACGTCGCCAGGCGCAACGTCGGGCAACACGCCGCGCTCCTCGCCGTCGAACAGAGCGGCATGATCGGCGAGGTCGACGCGGTGGCGGATCGCCGGCAGATCGGCGATGGCCTCGTCGGCGATGGCCTGCATCGGCGTGCCGCGGAACTCCGCGACGTGATAGATCGCTTCCGCGCGCGATTGCTCGAGGACATATTTGAGTTCGCGCTTCTGGTAGGCGGGATTGACCGTGACCAGGGTCAGCCCGGCCATCGCCGAGGCGAACTCCAGCAACACCCACTCGGGAACGTTATTGGCATAAACCGCGATGCGCGTGCCGGGCTCGTGGCGGCTGGCAAGCGCGCGGCCGAGCCGCTCGGCGTCGGCCAGCAGCTCGGCATAGGTCCAGCTGCGGACTATCGCCCCGTCGTAACCCAATTGCGTGATGGCGATGGTGGCGGCGTGCTCCCCGGCCCGGCGGCGCAGCATGTCGCCGATGGTCAGTTGCTCGATCGTCCCGTCGCGCACGGCCGGAAACAGCGATTGCGTCAATGCCACGCGATACATGCCGGTTCCCCTCACCCGGAACCTGCGCCGCGCCCGCGCCCGCGTCAAAAGATTGTTGCGCTGCTAACCGGCGCTGCGCAGCGCTTCCGCGCAACTTGCGCGCAGTTCAGTGAGCCGGACTCGTCGCGCCGAGTCGGCGGGCGAGCCGGTTGGCAGCATCTCAGCCAGCACGGTCAGGGTCTGGATGGCGATGTCGAGATTCTGCAGCGCAATGCCGTGCTGGGCAATGACCGCGGGGTCGCTGGCAAGCGCATCGCCGAGGCTTTCGAGCAGCTTTGCGACGCATTCGAGATCCTGCGCCGCCCCATCGGCCGGCGCCGCGGCGCGCGTTGACGCAGCGGTCAGTGGAACGACCCCGGCCTTTACCGCCGTGACGATGTGATCGACCCGTGATTGTTCGCGATTGACCGGATTGGCCATCCAATCCTTGACCGTGATGTTGGAGGAGAATTTCAACCCGCAGCGGGGCTCGGCGCACCAGGCCACCACGCCCCGGACGCTGAGGCGCCCGCGAGTCAGGGTCATGGGCGCGCCGACCTCGGGCAGCAGCGGCGTTTCAACCTGCGCGCCACTAGCCGACAAATCCCGGATCTTGACCGCGGCTTCGACGCCGGCCGCGTGGAGCGTTGCGGCCATGAACAAATTGACGCGGACCGAGCCCCGCATCTGTGCAGAGGCGCTGGGGATGGTGTCCGGAGTTAAATTGTCCACCATTCCACCCGCCGCTTAGTGCCCGGCCGAAGCATGCCCAATTGGGACTTTACGAGCCACTACGGATGCCTCCATTTTGGATAGAATCCTGCCCGGGGTCCGCCCGCGTGCCGGCTCCAGCGGCGCTTTGCTACCCGGCTGCCGCCCCAACACCTTCGCCGCCGCGCACGCGGCGATGGGCGTCGACAACAACTAGGGCACCTGCGCCAACCAGCTCGCCGAAGTCGCGCGCGGCTTGGTCTGACGTATCAAAAAATGCGCCGGAGCTTTCGCCCCGGCGCATCCTTTTTCCAACGCTTTGAACTAGCTTTTTCCAACGCTTTGAACTAGCGCCTAGTAACGGCGATAGCCGTAGTTGTTATAGCCGTAGACATCGGGGTTGCGCTCGATTCTCAAGTTGCGAATGTAGCCGCGATAATCGACTTCGCAGAGGAACTTGAGGTCGCCCGACTGCTGGGCGTAACCATAGCCGCCGTAGCTGCCATAGCCGCCGCCGTAACCGGCGTTGGCGCCGCTGCTGGCGACACCGCGGACCTTGAAGATTCCGCCGCCGTGCAGGTCGGCATGGGTGATGCCGAGCACACGCCCGCCCCCATAGCCACCGCCATAAGCGCCGCCGCCATAGGCGCCGCCGTTGCTGCCATAACCACCATAGCCGCCATAACCATAGCCACTGTTGTAGCCATTGTTATAACCACCGTAGCCGCCGTTGAGGCGTTGCTCGACCGCGGCCGCGCACTGCTGCACCGCCACCCGGCTGTTGGCATTATAGCCATTGGAGCCGTAGCCGCCGAGCACCTGATTGAGCACTTGGGCGACGACATTGCCGCCGTTGTTCCCGTAACCGTAGCCCGGATAATATTGGGCGGCCGCGGGCGCCGCACTGGCCAGCGCGGCAATTGCGGCGCCGCCCGCCAGGATCTTTGAAACAGCCATCATGGCCACTCTCCTTGTTCTTTCCAAAACAGACTCGCCGGGCAAACGCACGACGACCCGATTGAGGTTCCTACAAAGTTGGCGCTGCATAATGGCTGAATACGCCGTTTGCTGGCGTTCAGTTTAATTCGCTAAGTACCCGCGTTCAAACGAGGAAATCAGGAACTCCGTGACCGCGCGCAAGCGCCCTCGCGCCCTTAACGCCGCCCCACGTCCAAGCCGGTGAACTTGGCCAGGAACGCGTAGATGTCGGCGCTTTCCTCGATGATCTTGGTGGTCGGCTTGCCCGAACCGTGGCCGGCCCTTGTTTCGATCCGGATGAGGTGCGGCGCGCCGTTGGGATCGGCCGCCTGCAGCGCCGAGATATATTTGAAGCTGTGGCCGGGGACGACACGGTCGTCGGTGTCGGCGCTGGTCGCCAGCACCGGCGGGTAATGCACCCCGGTCTTGATATTGTGATAGGGCGAATAGGCCAGCAACGTCTTAAAATCGGCAGCCTTGTTGGGGTAACCGTAATCGTCGACCCAATAGCGCCCGGCGGTGAAGCGGTCGAAGCGCAGCATGTCCATCACGCCCACGCCCGGGTGGGCGGCGTCGAACAAATCGGGGCGCAGGTTGACCACCGCGCCGACCAGCAGCCCGCCGTTGGACGCGCCGTCGATCGCCAGACCCTCGGGCGAGGCGATATGCTGCGCTTTCAAATATTCCCCGGCGGCGATGAAATCGTCGAACACATTCTGCTTGTTGGCCAGCCGCCCGGCGTCGTGCCACGCCTTGCCATATTCGCCGCCGCCGCGAAGGTTGGCCATGGCATAGACCCCGCCGGCCTCGATCCACGCCATCCGCGTCGGCGAATATCCGGGGGTCAGCGAAACATTGAATCCGCCATAACCGTAGAGCACGGTCGGCGAGCCATGGCTGCGGTCGAGCCCTTTCTTCATCACCAGAAAGAGCGGGATGCGGGTGCCGTCCCGCGACGCGTAGAAGCGCTGCTCGACGCTATAATCGTCGGGGTTGAAGGCGACCTTGGGCGCCGCCCAACCGCTCGTCGCGCCGGTCGCGACATCATAGCGGTAGATGGCGGTCGGTTGGTTGAAGCTGGTGAATGCAAAGAATGTCTCGGGGTCGTCATACTCGCCGCCGAAGCCGCCGACGCTGCCGATCCCGGGAAGCGCGATCGTCCGTTTCAAAGCGCCGTCGAGGCCGTGGACCCGAACCTCGCTCTTGGCGTCGGCGAGGTAGCTTGTGATCACCGACCCGCCGACCAAATTGGCCCCTTCCAAAGTCGCCTGGTCCTCGGCGATGATCGTCTTCGCCACCGGCTTGGCCTTGGCGACGTCAAGGCTGACCACTTTCAATTTGGGCGCACCTTCGTTGGTGACGAAATAGAAGGTCGATCCGCGGTTGCCGATGAACGTGTAATTATACGCAAATCCCGGCACCAGAACGCGCGGTTTGGCGGCCCGGCTCTTCAAATCGACCAACGTGATTTCAAAGCGCTCGTCGGTGCCGCTCGACGAAGTGACGATCAGCCAGCGGCCGTCGTCGCTGACTTGGGCGGTGTTGTTGAGGTCGGGCTTGCCAGGCGTCGCGAACATCAGCCGGTCGGCCGATTGCGCCGTCCCCAACTTATGGAAATAGACCGCCTGGTCCTCGTTGAGCGACTGGAAGGTGCCGCCCGCCTTGGGCTCGGGAAAGCGTGAGTAATAGAATCCGGTACCGTCCTTGGCCCAATCGAGGTTGGAGAATTTCACCCACTTCACTTCGTCGGGCAACAGCTTGGCGGTCGCGGCGTCGAGCACGCGCACGGTGCGCCAGTCGGTGCCGCCGTCCTGGATCGAATAGAGCAGATGCTTGCCATCTTCGCTCGGCACCCATTCGGCGAGAGCGGTGGCGCCGTCGGCCGACCAGCCGTTGGGGTCGATCAGCACGCGCCCCGGCCCGTCAACGCTGTCGCGGACGTACAGCACCGCCTGATTCTGCAACCCGTCGTTGCGGGTGTAGAAATAATGGTGACCCTTCTTCTCGGGGATGCCGAAGCGCTCGTAATCATAGAGCCGCGTCATCCGCGCCTTGAACGCAGCGCGCGCCGGCAGGGTCTCCAGGAACGCATTGGTGACGGCGTTCTGGGCATCGACCCAGGCGCGCACTTGGGGATCGGTGCGCACGTCATTCTCAAGCCAGCGATAGGGATCGGCCACGGGCACTCCAAATTGCGGTTCGACAAGGTCCATGCGGCGCGTTGCCGGATAGGCCAATTGGGCTGGCGGGGTGGAGGGTTCGACCGCTGTTTCAGCCACGACCGTCGGCGGCGGCGGGACATCTTGCGGGGGAGCGGCCGTGCAAGCGGCGAGCGGCAGGCTCAACAGGATCAGGCGGCTATGCATTTCGATGTGCCTCGCTCAAACAGGGTCAAGCGCCAACCCTAGCAGCCGCGCGCCCGACCTCAAGCGCCGACTTGCGCCTGTTGCGCGAAGCTCCACGCGGCGCGTGCCAGGGTCGGCACTTTGGCGGCGATTTCGGCGGCGTTGGCGTGGCTCGCGCTGCCGTCGGCGAGGCGCTTCTTGATGCCTTGGACGATCCCCGCCAGCCGGAACAGATTGTAAGCGAAATACCAGTCGAGCTGGCCGGCGACCGGCACCCCCGACCGCTCCGAATAGCGTCGCGTGATCGCGTCCAGCGACGGAATGCCAAGCGCATCAAGATCCAGCCCGCTTAAGGCCGCGCCGCCGTCCGCCGGCATAACCCATTGCATCGCCAGATAGGAGAAGTCGGCGACCGGATCGCCGAGCGTCGCCAGCTCCCAATCGAGCACCGCGGTCAGCGTGCCGTCGCCGTCGAACACGACATTGTCGATGCGGTAATCGCCGTGGACGATCGAGGTCCGCGATTGCGCCGGCAAAGTCTCCGGCAAAAACGCGATCAGCCGCTCCATATCGGGCAGATAATCGGTTTCGGAATCGCGATACTGGCGCGTCCAGCGCGCCACCTGGCGCTCGAAATAATTGCCCGGCTTGCCGAAATCCTCAAGCTCGGCGGCGTCGGGATCGATGGCGTGCAAATCGGCCAGCGTGTCGATCAATTGATCGTACATTTGGCCCCGCGTCGCCGGGTCGAATTCGGGCAGCGCGCCGTCGGCGTATGGCCGCCCTTTGGCCAGCTCCATCACATAGAACATCGCGCCGATGACGTCCGGGTCGCTGCACAGCGCCAGCGGCTCGGGCACCGGATAGCCGAGCGGATGCAGCGCCGACAGCAATCGATATTCGCGGTCGACCGCATGCGCCGACGGCAGCAAATGCCCGAACGGCTTGCGGCGGAGCACATATTCGCCCGACGCGGAGCTGATCTTGTAGGTCGGGTTCGATTGCCCGGAGGGGAATTTGGTCAGCCGGAACGGCAGCTCGAAACCTGGCAGATTGGCGCCGAGCCATGCGCCCAGCGCAAGTTCGTTGAGCGGCGGATCGCTCATGGGTGCTTCTTATATTCCTGCCGCGCGATCGCCCGCCGATGCACTTCGTCCGGCCCGTCGGCCAGCCGCAGCGTGCGCACCGACGCCCACGCCCCGGCCAGCGGAAAGTCCGACGACACACCCGCCCCGCCATGCGCCTGGATGGCGTCGTCGAGCACTTTCAATGCGGTGCGCGGCGCGGCGACCTTGATCATCGCGATCTCGCCTTGCGCCGCTTTGTTGCCAACCCGGTCCATCATGTCGGCCGCTTTCAAGCACAGCAATCGCGTCATCTCGATATCGATCCGCGCGTCAGCGACCCGCTCTTCCCACACCGATTGTTCGGCCAGCGTCTTGCCAAACGCGGTGCGCGACTTGAGCCGCCTGGTCATCGCGCCGAGCGCCTCCTCGGCGACCCCGATCATCCGCATGCAATGGTGGATCCGCCCCGGGCCCAGTCGCCCCTGCGCGATCTCGAACCCGCGCCCCTCGCCCAACAGCATATTGTCGGGCGGCACGCGCACGTCCTTCAACTCCACTTCCATATGGCCGTGCGGCGCGTCGTCGTAACCGAACACCGGCAAATGGCGGACGATGGTTACGCCGTCGGCATCCAATGGCACCAGGATCATCGACTGCTGCTGGTGAGTGGCCGCTGTGGGATCGGTCTTGCCCATTACGATCGCCAATTTGCAGCGCGGGTCGCCGGCCCCGCTCGACCACCATTTGCGGCCGTTGACGACATATTCGTTGCCGCGCATTTCGATCTTGCACTGGATGTTGGTCGCGTCGGACGACGCCACTTCGGGCTCGGTCATCAGGAACGCCGAGCGGATCTCGCCTTCCATCAGCGGTTTGAGCCATTGCGCCTTTTGCTCGGCCGTACCGTAGCGGTGGAGCACTTCCATATTGCCGGTGTCGGGCGCCGAGCAATTGAACGCTTCCGACGCCCACAAAATCCGCCCCATCTCCTCGGCGCAGAAGGCATATTGGAGGTTGCTCAAGCCCGGCCCGTCGAACTTGAAGCTGTCGTCGACATGCGCCGCGCCATGGCTCGGCGGCATGAACAAATTCCACAGCCCGGCATTGCGTGCGAGCCCCTTCAATTGCTCGATCACCGGCAGGACTTTCCAGCGTGTCCCCTCGCGCTGCTGCGAATCATAATCGGCGACCCGCGGACGGACTTCCGAATCCATGAATGCCTTGACCCGGTCGCGCCATTCGACATCGGCTTGTGATAGGTTGAAATCCATGGCGCGGCTCCCGTTGGCGTGCCAGCTATATCAGCCGCAGATCACTCTGTAAGGGGATTGGC
>JBDSNQ010000010.1:0-15858 GCA_039915275.1 Sphingomicrobium sp. | reverse complement strand
CATAGACCGGATCGTAGCCGACCCGCCCCAACCACGCCCGCGCGCCGGCGGTCAGCTCCAGCGTGACCTTGCGGTCGTCCAGCAGCTGCTGGAGCCGCGCCACCTGGATGTCGACGATCGGCCCCATGTGCCCGGCCGACAGCCGGTGGAACAGGATGATTTCGTCGAGCCGGTTCAAGAACTCGGGTCGGAAATGGCCGCGCACTACGTCCATTACCTGGCTTTCGACCTTGGCCACGTCCTCGTCCTCGCCCAGCGCGGCCAGATATTGGCTGCCAAGGTTGGAAGTCAGGATGATGATGGTGTTGGTGAAATCGACCGTCCGGCCCTGGCCGTCGGTTAATCGGCCGTCGTCGAGCACTTGCAATAATATGTTGAACACGTCGCCGTGGGCTTTCTCGACCTCGTCGAACAGCACCACCTGGTACGGCCGCCGCCGCACCGCCTCGGTCAGCACGCCGCCTTCTTCATAGCCGACATAGCCGGGGGGCGCGCCGATCAGCCGCGCTACCGCATGCTTTTCCATGAACTCGGACATGTCGATCCGGACCATTGCGTCTGATGCGTCGAACAGGAATTCGGCCAGCGCCTTGGTCAGCTCGGTCTTGCCGACGCCGGTCGGGCCGAGGAACAGGAACGAGCCTAAAGGGCGGTTGGGGTCCTGCAACCCGGCACGGGCGCGGCGAACCGCCGCCGCAACCGCCTTCACCGCATCCTCCTGGCCAATGACCCGGGCGCCGATCATGGCCTCCATCTGGAGCAATTTCTCGCGCTCGCCCTCCATCATCCGCTCGACCGGGATCCCGGTCCAGCGCGCGACCACTGCGGCGATGTCCTGATCGGTCACTTCCTCGCGCAGCATGGCGCCGTGGGTCGCCGCCTCGGCCTCCCCGAGCTGCTTCTCAAGCTCGGGGATGCGGCCGTATTGAAGCTCGCCGGCGCGGGCGAGGTCGCCGCCACGCTGCGCTTGCTCCAGCTCAAGCCGCGCCGCATCGAGCTGCTCCTTCAACTTGGCCGCGGCGCCGATCTTATCCTTCTCGGCTTGCCAGCGCTGGGTGATTTCGGCCGATTGCTGCTCGAGGTTGGCGAGCTCCTCCTCGAGCTTGGCCAGCCGCTCCTTCGACGGCTTGTCGCTCTCTTTCTTCAGCGCCTCGCGCTCGATCTTCAGTTGCATGATCCGCCGGTCGAGGTTCTCGATTTCCTCGGGCTTGGATTCGACTTCCATGCGGATGCGGCTGGCGGCCTCGTCCATCAGGTCGATCGCCTTGTCGGGCAGGAAGCGGTCGGCGATGTAGCGGTTCGACAGCATCGCCGCCGCGACGATCGCGGCATCAGTGATGCGCACGCCGTGGTGAAGCTCGTATTTCTCCTTGAGCCCGCGCAGGATCGAGATCGTGTCGGGCACCGTCGGCTCGCCGATGAACACCGGCTGGAAGCGCCGCTCGAGCGCTGCGTCCTTCTCGACATGTTTGCGATATTCGTCGAGCGTGGTGGCGCCGATGCAATGCAGCTCGCCGCGGGCCAGCGCGGGCTTGAGCAAATTCGACGCGTCCATCGCGCCTTCGCCTTTGCCCGCCCCGACCAAAGTGTGCATTTCGTCGATGAACAATATGACCTCGCCCGCCGCTTGCTTGACCTCGTCGAGCACGCCTTTCAATCGCTCCTCAAACTCGCCGCGATATTTCGCGCCGGCGATCAGCGAACCCATGTCGAGGCTGAGCAGCCGCCGGTCCTTGATGCCGTCGGGAACGTCGCCGTTGGCGATGCGCAGCGCCAGCCCTTCGGCGATCGCGGTCTTGCCGACTCCGGGCTCGCCGATCAGCACCGGATTATTCTTGGTCCGGCGGGCGAGCACCTGGATGGTGCGGCGGATTTCCTCGTCGCGGCCGATTACCGGGTCGAGCTTGCCGTCCCGCGCCGCCTGGGTGAGGTCGCGCGAGAAGCGCTTGAGCGCGTCGTAACGGTCCTCGGACGATTGCGTGTCCGCCGTCCGTCCGCCGCGCAATTTCTCGATCGCCGTATTGAGCGCCTTTGCATCCAACCCCGCCGTGGCCAGCGCCTTGCCGACGTCGCTGGTCTTGGCCAGCGCCATCGCCAGCAGGATGCGCTCGACCGTGACATAACTGTCATTGGATTTCTTCGCGACCTGCTCGGCTTGGTCGAGCACGCGCATGGTGTCGCCGTCGATCCCCGGGGCCGAAGTCGCGCCGCTGCCGGTCACCGACGGCACTTGCCCGACCAGCGCATCGACCTCGCGCTGCGTCGCCTTGGGGTCGCCACCAGCTGCCTCGATCAGTCCGGCGGCCATGCCCTGGTCGTCGTCGAGCAGCGCTTTGAGCAAATGCGCCGGGACGATCCGCTGGTGATGCTCGCGAACGGCAATGGTCTGCGCCGCCTGCAGGAAGCCCCGCGCACGCTCGGTCAGTTTCTCCAAATCCATTCAGGCTTCCCCTTGGTCAGCGGCGATATTGGGTCGCACGCCACCAGCGCAAGGGGAAGCCGGCTGCTACGGCTTGGGCGCGGGCGCCAGCGGATCGACCGGAGCCGGCGGAGTCGCGACAATTGGCGGCGCCTGCACCGGTGGCTGCACTGGCGGCTGGAAGACCGTTCCATAATCATCGGCGTGAATGATCGGCCGGCAGGTCGCCGAGCCGGTATCGGCGCCCCAGCGGCGGTACTTGGTGGTGTCGACGTGGAAGCGGAGGTAGGCGTAGAAGCCCAGCCCGACGCCGTAATCGGGGCCGCGCCGGGCGTGAACGGCGCACAAGGTCCGCATCAATTCGACGCGCGTGGTCGGCCTCAGCGGCACCATGTCGATCGCCGAATAATGCTTGTGGGCGCTTTCCACCGCGCCGCCGGCGCAGACATTGAGCATCGGGTTGCGATAGACCGACACCGGCTCGACCGGCCCGACCGAGGGGATCACATAATCACGAACGTAGCGCAGGGTCTGGACGATGTTGGGCCATTCGGTTGCCGGCGGCACTTCGAACGGCTGGGCGCCGCAATGCTCCCACGCCGTCGCGGTGCGGATCAGCTGCCACGTCGGGACGATCCCGCCGACGCCGTAAGTGATGAGATATTGGTTGAAATTGGTGACGCCGATCGCGTGGCCCGGCGAGGCCGCGTACCAGTTGCGATAACCCGGCTCGTCCTGGCCGGCGGTGATATAGATCGGGGCAGGGCCTGGCGCCGGCTGCGCGGAGGCAACCGACGAAGTGATAATCGACAAAGCGGCGAGCCAGCGCATCGTGCGACCATAATGGCGTCGCCCGGCTTGAGAAGCGCTGAACCACGGCTGCGCCTTGAAAAGCGTCGAACGGCCGCCCACTGTCGGTCAATGGCAAAGCCGATCCAGGTCGACCTTCCGCACAAGCTTGGCCGCGACGAGGCCCGGCGGCGCATCGCCAACAATATCCATAAGCTCAAGGATCACATCCCGGGCGGCGCATCTCATGTCGATTCCAACTGGATCGGGGATGAGCTCAACCTCGCCATCCACGCGCTCGGCCAGGCGGTCAACGCCCAGATCGGGGTCGAGGAGACCAAGGTCCGCGTCCGGGTGATGCTGCCCGGCATGCTGTCGATGTTCGCCGGCTCGATCGAAGCGATGCTCCAGAAGAAAGGCAACATCCTGCTCGAGGATCAGCGCGACTGACGCTTTCCTTTCGCCGCCGTGCCGCTAGCATCGTGCGACATTCGCAGCGGGGATAAGGAATGCGGCATTTCGCGGTGGTCGGGTCGGGACCGGCGGGTTTTTACACCGCCGAGGCGCTGGCCAAGGCCTATGGCGATGCCGCGACAATCGACATCATAGACCGCTATCCGGTGTCGTACGGGCTGATCCGCTTCGGGGTCGCACCCGATCACCAATCCTTGAAAGCGGTCGCCAAGCGCTACGACAAGGTCGCCGAGACCGCCGGCGTCGGCTTCATCGGCAATGTCAGCGTCGGCACCGACGTTGCGGTCGACGAACTGCTCGAGCTCTACGACGCGGTGATCCTCGCCATCGGCGCGCCGCACGACCGCATACTCGGCATCCCGGGCGAGGATTTGCCGGGCGTTATCGGCTCGGCCGAATTCGTCGGCTGGTACAACGGCCACCCCGATTTCGCCGATTTGGACCCGCCGCTCGACGGCACCCACGCGGCGGTCATCGGCAATGGCAATGTCGCGCTCGATTGCGCGCGGATCCTGTCCAAGACGCGGACCGAATTCGAGGGGTCGGACATCGTCAGCCATGCCCTCGACGCGCTCGACAATTCGGCGATCAAGACCATCACGATCTTGGGCCGGCGCGGCCCGCATCAGATCGCGATGACGCCCAAAGAATTGGGCGAACTCGCGCATCTCGAAGCGGCGCTGCCGCTGGTCGACCTCAACGACTTCCCGCCGATCGAGTCCGACGCCGCGCTCGATCCCGGTCAGCGCAAATCGGTCACGATCCTGCGCGATTTCAACGACATCCGCGCCAACCGGCCCAAATCGATGCTATTCGATTTCTTCGCCAAGCCGCTCGCCATCGAAGGGGACGGCCACGCCGAACGGCTGATCGTCGAACGCACCGAGCTCGACGAAAAAGGCGGCGCGCGCGGCACTGGCGAAACTTACGAAGTCCCCGCCAGCCTGATCGTCAGCTGCATCGGTTACTCGACCCCGCCGATCGCCGGCGTTCCCTATGACGATCGCGGCGGCAAATTCCTCAATGAGGGCGGGCGCATCGCCGACCGGCTCTACGCCGTCGGCTGGGCCCGGCGCGGGCCGACCGGGACCATCGGCACCAACCGCCCCGACGGCTATGAAGTGGCCGATGCCGTGGCCGCAGCATTGCCGGCGGGCAGCGGCGGTGACCGCGCCGGCGGCGAAGGCTTGCAGCGATTGCTCGACGAGCGCGGTGTCAAATCGACCGATTTCGCCGACTGGCGCCGGATCGAGGCCGCCGAAGAATCCGCCGCCCGCTCGGGAAGCCCGCGCGAAAAAATGGTCCGCGTCGAACATTGGCTGACGACGCTGGGGCACTGAAGCCCGATGGCTCACTTGCGCTAACCCAACCCCCCAGCTACCAAGCCCGCGCCTTGACCCCCGCGGCTTTACGCCCGGTGGTCGGTCGGGGAGTAGCTCAGCCTGGTAGAGCACTGTCTTCGGGAGGCAGGGGACGGAGGTTCGAATCCTCTCTCCCCGACCAATCGCTTTCGCCAACTGTCCCGGGGGCAGTTGGCGTTAGCCGATCACTCTGGCTGATCGAGGATAGCAGCGTCGATTTCGGCGATGCTGGTCACACCGGTCAGCGCCATGGCGACGCGCATTTCCGCTTCGACCAGTTGCAGCATGCGCTGCACTTCGCCGCCGCCGCCGGCTGCTAATGCAAACGCCCAGGCCCGGCCGAGCAAGACGAAATCGGCCCCGAGGCCAAGCATCCGCACCACGTCGGGCCCAGAGCGCACGCCGCCGTCGGCGATGATCCTGGCTTTGCCGGCGACCGCTTCGACGCAGCGTGGAAGCGACGCGGCGGACGACAGCACGCCATCGAGCTGGCGTCCGCCATGGTTCGAGACGACAATCGCGTCGGCGCCGCAAGCGACCGCCTGGCGAGCATCGTCGGGGTCGAGGATGCCCTTGATGACCAGCTTGCCCGGCCATTGCGCGCGCAGCCATTCGACGTCTTTCCAGCTCACCGAAGCATCGAAATTGGCGTTGATCCACGCCTGGAAGTCGGCCAGCGGGGCCTTGCGGCCGACGATCGGCGCGAGGTTGCCCAGGCTGTGCGGCCTGCCGTGGATGCCGACATCCCATAACCAGCGCGGCCGCGCGGCGAGCTGCGCCATGCGCTTCAAGCCACCACCGGCGGCGCGCGCGTCGCGATAGCGCGAGCCGGGTACAGGCAAATCGACGGTCAGGAACAGTGCCGCGCAGCCGGCTTCGCGGGCTTGATCGACGAGGTCGGCGACAAAGCCGCGATCCTTGACGAAATAAAGCTGGAACCAGGGGACACTTCCGCACGCCGCGACCTCGGCGAGCGAGCAGGCGCTGACCGTCGACAGGACCATCGGCACCTTGGCGTCGGCCGCCGCGCGCGCCGCCTGGACCTCGCCGCGTCGCGCGTACATTCCCGCCAGCCCGACCGGCCCGAGACCGACCGGGAGCGACCATCTGGTGCCGAACAGCTCGGCCGATGTGTCGATCGCGGAGACATCGCGCAGCACCCGCTGGCGCAACACGATCGCCTTTAGATCGGCGATATTGCGCTCGAGTGTGACCTCGCCAAAAGCGCCGCCGTCGACATATTCGAACAGGAAATGCGGCAGCCGCGCCCGGGCCAGCGCGCGATAATCCGCGATCGATGCCGCGCGTCCGGCCAAGGTCAGGTCGCGAACCCTGGGTCGAGCCGGTACGCCTTGCGCTTGAGCGCGGGCCAGGCGAGCAGTTTCGCCGCCATGGCAATGCCGACCGTACCTTGCGCCGCGGCGGTCTCGGGCGCGCCCTGGGGCGGGTTGTTGACGGCCTCGCCGGCGGAGAGCGCCATGATTTGCGCCTGGCATGCGCGCTCGAGGAAATAGAGCCTGACGAAACATTCGCCAATCGTCGGGCCAACCGCCAGCGTGCCGTGGTTGCGCAAGATCATCGCATTTTTGGCGCCCAAATCGGCGACGATCCGCTCGCGCTCCGACAAATCGACCGCAACCCCTTCATAATCGTGAAACGACAGCTCGCCGCGGATCAGCATCGCGGTCTGGGTCAGCGGCAGCAGCCCGTCGGCATGCGCCGCAACCGCCTGCCCCGCGGGCGTATGGAGGTGCATCACCGCCTGCGCATCGTCGCGCGCCATGTGGATCGCCGAATGAATGGTGAAGCCGGCGGGATTGGTGATGAACGGCGTCGGATCGACCGGATTGCCGGCGGTATCGACCTTGATCAGCGATGAGGCGGTCACCTCTTCGAACATAAGGTTGTACGGATTGAGGAGGAAATGATGCTCCGGCCCCGGAATCCGCGCCGACAGATGGGTGAAGATGAGATCGTCCCAGCCATAATGCGCGACCAGCCGGTAAGCGGCGGCGAGATCGACCCGGATCGCCCATTCCTCGTCGCTGACCTTGCCTTCCAGGCTCGGGATCTCGACCGATTCGAGCGCCGTCATGTCGCCCATGCCGCGGTTGATGTCGTCGACCCGGTTCATGCCGCACTCTCCTGTTGGTCGGGATGCGCTTTGGCGAAGGGCTCCAGCGCGGTCGCGTTCATGTCGGCCCTGACCAGCGTCGGATAAGCCTCAACCGGCACGCTGTAGCGCCGCGCATTGAACATCTGCGGCACCAGGCAGATGTCGGCGATGGTCGGCGTATCGCCGAACAGGAACTTGCCCGCCCTTGGCGCGGCCAGCGCTTCCAACGCGGTGAACCCTTCGGTGATCCAGTGCGCATACCAGTCCTGGCGCTCGTCCTCGCCCAGCCGCAGCGGTCCGGCGAGATATTTGAGCACGCGCAAATTGTTGATCGGGTGGATATCGCAGGCGATCGCCAGCGCCATGGCGCGGACATGGGCGCCGTCGCCCGGATCGGCCGGCACCAGCCGCGGCTCGGCAAAGCGCTGGTCGAGATAGACCATGATCGCCAGGCTCTGCGTCAGCTTCAGCCCGTCGATCTCGAGCATCGGCACCAGACCTTGCGGATTGAGCGCGCGATATTCTTCGGATCTTTGGTCGCCGTCGAGCAGGTTCACCTTGTGGCGATCATACTCCAACCCCTTGAGATTGAGCGCGATCCGTACGCGGTAGCAAGCGGACGATTTGGCATAGTCGTGGAGCATCGGGCGGGTCATCGTGGGCTATCTACTCCTCGGCCATGAATGGCGCCACTACCTCGGGCGGGACGCGGATCGGACGGCCCGACGCCTTGTCAATGATTGCCCAATAAGTGCGCGCGCGGACGCAGATCCGGCCGTCATTGCCGGCGAATTCCATGTGGCGGTCGAACCGCGCGCCCTTCGGCGCCTCGCCGACCCAGGTGCGCCCGACCACCCGGTCGCCTTCAAGCGCGGCGCGGAGGTAATCGATCTCGTGGCGCGTGATCACCCAGAAATAGGCGTCCTTGTGCGCGGGGTCGGCAACCGCATCCCAATGCGCCACCGCAACCTCCTGGATCCACTGTACCCACACCGCATTGTTGACGTGCCCCAGCTCGTCGATGTGCTCAGGCCGCGCGGTGAACGCCAACTCGAACACCGGACGGGTCACGCACCAACCTGCGTCAGCACGAAGGCATAGGCTTCGGCATACTCTTTGAGATGATCCCAGCGGCCAGACTTGCCGCCGTGGCCGGCGCCCATTTCGATCTTGAGCAGCAGCACATTGTCGTCGGTCTTGGTGGCGCGCAGGCGGGCGGCCCATTTGGCCGGCTCCCAATAGGTCACGCGCGGGTCGTTGAGCCCGCCGGTGATCAGCATCGGCGGGTAAGCCTGGGCGGTGACATTGTCGTACGGCGAGTAGCTGCGGATGAGGTCGAACGCGGCTTTGTCGGTGATCGGATTGCCCCACTCGGGCCATTCGCCGGGGGTCAGCGGCAGCGTATCGTCGAGCATGGTGTTGAGGACGTCGACGAACGGCACGCCGGCGACCACCGCGCCCCACAGCTCGGGATCGCTGTTGACCACCGCGCCCATCAATTCGCCGCCCGCCGAACGGCCTTCGATCGCAATATTGCCGGCTTTGGTGAACCCTTCGGCGATCAGCCCTTTGGCGACATCGACGAAATCGTTGAAGCTGTTGCTGCGCTGCGCAAGCTTGCCCTGCAGAAACCAGTCGTAGCCAAGGTCATCGCCGCCGCGGACATGGGCGATGGCATAGGCCCAGCCGCGGTCGAGCAGGCTGATCCGCCCGCTCCCGAAGCTCGGCGGGATCGCCATGCCATAAGCGCCGTAGGCGTAGAGGAAGAGCTTGCCGGTGCCGTCCTTGGCGAACCGCTTGGGATAAACCACCGACACCGGCACCGCCACGCCGTCGCGGGCCGGCACCATCAGGCGCTCGGTCCGATATTGTGACGGATCGTAGCCGGACGGAATTTCCTGGACCTTGAGCGTCTCGAGCTCCCCGGTGTGCGGGTGATAATCATAGACCGTCAGCGGGGTCACCATCGACGAATAGACCAAGCGATAAGCAGCCGGCGCATATTCCGGGTTGCCGCCGAAACCCGCCGCATAGCTGGCCTCGCCAAACGGAATTCGGGTTTCCTCGCCGGCGTAGGTCCGCAGCACCAGCTGATCGAGGCCATCGACCCGCTGCGATATGGCGAGATGATCGCGGTATGACGTGACTCCGCGCAGATAGACTCGATCCGATCCGGCGATCACGGTTGTCCACTGGTCGGGCGCGGCCAGTGCCGCCTCGACCAGGCGGAAATTGACATGATCGTCGTTGGTCAGGACCCACAATTTGCCATGCGCCGAATCGGCCGAATATTCGTGATTCGTCCGGCGCGGCGAAATCAGCGTCAGCGGCGCGGCGGGGTCGGCGGCAGCCACAAAGCGGACTTCGTTGGTCGCATTGTCGCCGGTCGAGATGAAGATCAGGCTGCGGTCCTGCGACAGCCCGACGCCAACGCTGAATCCAAGTTCCTCAGTCTCTTCGTAGAGCGTGACATCCTCGTCGGTCGGGCGGCCGAGGCGATGATAACGCGCGCGATAACTGCGCCAATTGTCGTTGACCTCGGTGAACACCACGCCGCTGCTGTTGCTCGACCACACCGGCTGCCCGATGCCGACCTCGGTCACCGTCTCCAAATCCTTGCCCGACGCGATGTCGCGGATGCGGAGCTGGAACCGCTCCGAGCCATTGTCGTCAACCAGCACCGCGGCAAGCCGTCCATCCGGGCTGACTTCGAGCGCGCCCAATCGGAAATAATCCTTGCCCGCGGCCTCAGCCCGCTCGTCGAACAATGTCTCGTCCGGCCCGCCGGCGAATTTGCGTCGATACCAGCTGCGATATTGCGCGCCGGGGGTGAACGCCCACCAGTAGAGCCACTCGCCGTCGCGGACCGGGACCGAGGCCTCGTCCTCCTTCAAACGCCCCTTCATCTCCTCGAACAGCGTGTCGACGAGCGGCTGATGCGGCTCCATGACGGCGTCGAAAAAAGCGTTCTCGGCCTTCAAATAATCGAGCACCGCGTCGTCCTCGACCACCGGATATTTGGGATCGCGCAGCCAGTGCCACGGGTCGTGGATCGTGACCCCGTGCACCGCATAGCTGTAGGGGCGCTGTTCGGCGAATGGCGGCGGAAGGTCACTCAATTGCACAACTCCGTTCGGGCTGAGCTTGTCGAAGCCCTGCACTTTCTTCTACGCGCCTAGTAAGGAAAGACAGCCCTTCGACAAGCTCAGGGCGAACGGAGATTTTTTCAATGTCGTCCTACGCCGACCGCCTCGCTGCCCTGCGCGAGCAACTCAAAGCCGACCGCCTCGACGGTTTCGTCGTGCCGCTGACCGATGAGCATATGAGCGAATATGTCGGCAGCTACGCCCAGCGGTTAGCCTGGCTGACCGGTTTCGAAGGCTCGGCCGGCTCGGCCGTGGTGCTGCCCGAGGAAGCGGCGATCTTCGTCGACGGCCGCTACACGCTCCAGGTCCGCAGCCAGGTCAGCGCAGACCAGTGGAGCTATCAGTCGGTGCCCGAAACGAGCATCGCCGCTTGGCTCACGGAGCACGCCCCCCAAGGCGCGCGAATCGGCTACGACCCATGGCTGCACAGCCGCGATTGGGTGCGGCAGGCGAGCGAGGCTCTGGCGAGTCGCGGCGCCAACCTGGTGCCGGTGAAACGCAACCCGATCGACGCCGTGTGGGACGATCGCCCCGAGGCGTCCAAGGCGCACCTCGTCGTCCAGCCCGATCAATATGCCGGCAAGAATGCGGCCGAGAAGCGCACCGACATCGCCGACTGGCTGGCCAAGAACCATGCCGACGCCGCGGTCCTGTCCGCGCTCGACTCGATCGCCTGGGCGTTCAACGTCCGCGGCGCCGATGTCGCCCGCACCCCGGTCGCGCTGGCCTATGCCATCGTCAACGCCGACGGCACCGCCGATCTGTTCGTCGCCGGCGAGAAGATCGGTGCCGACGTCCGCCAGCACCTCGGCAATGGCGTCCGCCTCCGCGAACGGCTGGCCTTCGAGCCCGCGCTGGCGGCGCTCAACGGCAAGACCGTCGCGGTCGATCCCGAGCGCGCGGTGGCGGCGATCTTCGAGGCGCTGGAGCAGGCCGGGGCCAAGATCCTCCCCATCCGCGACCCGACCGTGCTGCCCAAAGCGATCAAGAATGCCGCCGAAATCACCGGCCAGAAGAACGCGCAAGGCCGCGATGGCGCGGCGATATCGCGCTTCCTGAAATGGGTCGAGGAGGAGGCGCCCAAGGGTGAACTCGACGAATTGACCGCCTCGGATCACCTCGAATCCCTCCGCCGCGAAAGCCGCGAATTGCGCGACCTGTCGTTCGACACCATCTCCGGGGCCGGCCCAAATGGCGCCATCGTCCATTACCGCTCATCCGAAAAAACCAATCGCAAGCTCGAAAGCGGCAGCCTTTATCTGGTCGATTCGGGCGGCCAATATGTCGACGGCACCACCGACATCACCCGCACCGTCGCCATCGGCCAGCCGACGCAAGAAATGCGCGACCGCTTCACCCGCGTGCTGCAAGGCCATATCGCCATCGCCACGGCGCTGTTCCCCAAGGGCACCCGCGGCGGCCAGCTCGACAGCTTCGCGCGCCGGCCATTGTGGGACGTGGGGCTGGATTATGCTCACGGCACCGGCCACGGCGTCGGCAGCTTCCTCGGCGTTCACGAAGGCCCGCAGCGCATTGCGCCGATGACCAGCGCGCAGGCGGGTGGCGACGAACCGCTCGCCGCGGGCATGATCCTCTCCAACGAGCCCGGCTATTACAAAACCGGCGCCTACGGCATCCGCATCGAGAATCTGGTGCTGGTGGTCGAAAAAGAGGTCGATGGCGCCGAGAAGGACATGCTCGGCTTCGACACCCTGACCCACGCCCCGATCGAGCGGCGGCTGATCGCCAAGGATATGCTCAGCCCCAAGGAGCTGGCCTGGCTCAATGCCTACCACGCCGACGTGTTGGCCAAGATCGGCCCGAGCCTCACCGGCGACGACCGCGCCTGGCTAGAAGCCGCCTGCGCCCCGCTCTAATGTCATCCCGGCGCAGGCCGGGACCCCAGCGAGAGTCAGTCACCGGCGTCTTCGCGACCTGAGGTCCCGGCCTTCGCCGGGATAACGGTCCTGTCACCCGCCTTCCTTCGCTTGAGATTCTCCCGCAGCGCCGCCGCCAGCCTTTTGTTCCGCTCGCTCTTCTTGTCCGTCATGGCGCGTTCATAGCCCCCGGCAAGCCGGGTTGACACAGCCGCGCCCTCACGGTCAAAGGCGCGACCTCCTCAAAGTGCTGCCGTAGCTCAGTGGTAGAGCGCATCCTTGGTAAGGCTGAGGTCGTGAGTTCAATCCTCACCGGCAGCACCATCGCTTGATTCGGCCTGTCCGGGGGACAGGCTGAATCCAGCGATCCCCCGGATGGGGCGTCGTGCCTCGCGCTCCCCTCACATTGACGCATCGCGCAAGCGCCGCCATGCGCGTTTCGATGCGCTTCTTCTCGGACAATGCGGCGGCCGCGCACCCGGCGGTGATCGAGGCGATCGTCGCTTCCAACCGGCTCGACAGCGCCTATGACGACGACGCGTGGAGCCAGAAGCTCGACGGTGCTTTCTCCGACCTGTTCGAAACGCAAGTGCGGGCGCTGTGGGTCACCACCGGGACCGCCGCCAATTGCCTCGCGCTCGCCGCTCTGTGCCCGCCCTATGGCGGCATCCTTTGCCACCGCGACGCGCATATCGAGGTCGATGAGGCGGGCGGACCGGGTTTCTTCACCGGCGGCGCCAAGCTCATCCTGCTCGACGGGCCAGGGGCCAAGGTGACGCCGGACTTGGTGACCGACGCGCTCAATCGCATCCGCAAGGACGTCCACCAGGTCCAGCCGCACGCGATTTCGATCACCAATGCGACCGAATATGGGCTGGTCCACAGGGCCGCCGAAGTGGCCGCGCTCGGCGATCTCGCCAAATCGCACAAGCTTGGCCTGCACATGGACGGCGCCCGCTTCGCCAACGCTATCGTCTCGACCGGGGCCAGCCCGGCCGACCTCAGCTGGCGCGCCGGGGTCGACACATTGTCGTTCGGCTTCATCAAGAACGGCGGCCTCAATGCCGAATGCCTGATCCTGTTCAAGACCGAACTGGCCGACGAAGTGCTGGTCCGCCGCAAGCGCGCCGGCCATCTGCTGTCCAAGGGCCGTATGCTCGCCGCGCAGATCCTGGCCTTGCTCGACCATGATCTGTGGCTGGCCAACGCCCGCGCCGCCAACGCCGCGGCGCTGGCCCTCGCCAAGGCGGTGGCTGACCGCTTGGTCTATCCGGTCGAGGCCAACGAGCTGTTCCTGCGCGCCACGCCCGACGAAGCGGCGCGGCTGCTCGCTCTGGGCTTCGATTTTTACGATTGGGGCTCGGGGCAGATCCGGCTGGTCACCAGCTGGGACCAGGACCCGGGCTCGGTCGACAAGCTCGCCGCGGCGATCCAATCCCTGTGACGTCCGAGCGGCGCGAGACCCTCACGTCGGTCATCATCCCGTTCGTCATTTTCACCGGCATCTGGGGCTCGACCTGGATCGTCATCCGCGATCAATTGGGCAGCGTGCCGCCGCAATGGTCGGTGACATACCGCTTCATCATCGCCGCCGCGGCGATGGCGGTCGTCGCCCGGGTTCGGGCTGAGAAATTGACCCTCGACGGCGGCGCGCTGAAGGCCATATTGTTCCTTGGCCTGTTCCAATTCTTCGTCAATTTCAACGCGGTTTACCTCGCCGAGCGCCACATCACTTCGGGCCTGGTCGCGACCGTATTCGCGCTGTTGGTGATCCCCAACACCTTGCTCGGCTGGGCGTTTCTGGGCCAGCGCCCAACCGGCCGCTTTGTCCTGGGCTCGCTCGCCGCGGTCGCCGGCATGGCCCAGCTGTTCGTGCACGAGCTGCAGGAGCATCCGGGGCAGACCTCGGCGATTCTCACCGGCATTGGGCTGACCTTGGTCGGCATGATCGGCGCCTCGGCCGCCAATGTCTTCCAGGCGCGCGACAAGGTTCGCGCTTACCCGTTGTTCGCTTTGCTCGCCTGGTCGATGGGCATGGGCGCGCTGATCGACGCCGCCTTCGCCTTGCTGTTCGCCGGCCCGCCGGTGATCGAGTATCGCTTGGGCTATTGGGCGGGCGTGCTCTATCTCGCGCTGGCGGCCTCGGCGATCGGCTTCAGCCTCTATTTCCCGGTGGTGCGCAAAATCGGCCCGGCCAAGGCCGCTTACTCAAGCGTGCTGGTGCCGATCATCGCCATGGGCTTCTCGACCGCGCTGGAAGGCTATCGCTGGACCCCGCTGGCGCTCGCCGGTGCCGTGCTCGCGCTTGGCGGAATGCTTGGCGCGCTAAGCCGCAGCCGCTCGCTTGTGACCGCCCCGGCCGCCGACTAAGGCGCCACTATGACAGACGTCCAAACGATCTCCGTATCTCCGCCCGCGCTCCAGCACACCGCCACCCGGCGCGAGGATTACCAGGCGCCCGACTGGCTGGTGCCCGAAATCCACCTCGATTTCGCGCTCGACCCCGCCGCGACCCGGGTGCGAGCCAAGTTCACTGTCACCCGCAACGGCGCCCACGATCGTCCGCTGCGCCTCGATGGCGATGGGCTGACCCCGTTCAAGGTCTCGGTCGATGGCGCCGACGCGCGCTGGTCGATGGATGGGCCCGCCCTTATAATCGAACTCACCGGCGCCAGCGCGACCGTCGAAACCGAGGTCGCGATCGACCCCGCCGCCAACACCAAGCTGATGGGCCTCTACGCGTCCGGCGGCGGGCTCTACAGCCAGTGCGAGGCCGAGGGCTTCCGCCGCATCACTTTCTTCCCCGACCGGCCCGATGTGCTGTCGCGCTACAAAGTGCGGATGGAAGCCGACGCAGGCGCCTTCCCGGTGCTGCTGACCAACGGCAATTGCGTCGATTCGGGTACTGGCGACAACGGCCGCCACTGGGCGCAATGGGAGGACCCGTTCCCCAAGCCTTGCTATTTGTTCGCTTTGGTCGCCGGCGACCTCGCGCCCAACCGCGACCGCTTCACCACCATGTCGGGCCGCACGGTCGATCTCGCCATCTGGGTCCGCGAAGCCGATTTGCCGCGCACCACCCACGCCATGGCCAGCCTGAAAGCGTCGATGGCGTGGGACGAGCAAGTCTACGGCCGCGAATATGACCTCGACCAGTTCAACATCGTTGCGGTCAGCGATTTCAACATGGGGGCGATGGAAAACAAAGGCCTCAACATCTTCAACACCGCCTACATCCTCGCCGACCAGGAGACCGCCACCGACGCCGATTTCGACGGTATCGCGCGGGTCGTGGCCCATGAATATTTCCACAATTGGTCGGGCAATCGGGTGACTTGCCGCGACTGGTTCCAATTGAGCCTCAAGGAAGGCTTCACGGTCTTCCGCGACCAAAGCTTCTCGGCCGACATGAGCAGCGCCGCGGTCAAGCGGATCGAGGATGTGCGAATGCTTCGGGCGGTCCAGTTCCCCGAAGATTCGGGACCGCTCGCCCATCCGGTGCGCCCCGACAGCTACATCGAGATCTCCAACTTCTACACCGCGACCATCTACAACAAGGGCGCGGAGCTCATCGGCATGTTCCACACCGTGCTCGGGCCCGAGAAATTCCGCGCCGGCACCGACCTCTACTTCGATCGCCACGACGGGCAGGCGGCGACCTGCGACGATTTCGTGA